>JASLAV010000665.1 GCA_030146905.1 Lentzea sp.
GAGGAATCAAACCGAGTACTTCTTCACGCAGAACGAGAGGCCTCGGAAGAAGCCGTCGCCGAAGGCCTCGACCCTCGCGAAGCCGGAGGGGACGGCTTTGCCGTTCACGTCCGAGGCGATGAGGCTGTTGTCCGCCAGCAGTTCTGCCACTGCTTCGTCCAGGTCTCCCGGGGAGAGGCGCAGGCCCGCTGCCGCGTCCGGGCGGTTGGTCAGGCCTGCCCAGGCTCCTGTCAGGCATGCCGTGCGCTGGCCCGCCGCGTCGTCGTCCAGGTCGAAGCCCGTGGCGTGCTGGATGGAGAGGGAGAAGCGGGAGGCGACCACCGCGAACGCCGCGAAGTCGCCGATGCCGCCCTTCGTGCCCTTCTTCGGTGGCGTGCCGATCTTCACCAGGGACGGGAGGTCCAGCTGGAGCTGGTTCACCGCCGGGCAGTAGGAGGCGGGGGAGGTGGTCTGGGCGTTGGCGCAGGGCTTGATGCCCGCCTTGTCGAAGGCCGGGAAGGCCGCGCCGCTCGACTTGTAGGCGTCGCGGAGGGATTCCTCCAGGGCCCGCAGGTACTTCTCGTCCTTGACGTCGGCGTTGCCCCTGCCCTGGCCCTCGTCGGTGTCGGAGAGGTCGAAGGGGCGTTCGGTGATGCGCTTGCTGATCTCGGCCTCGTTGATCTCGGCGCAGCGGACCGCGCCTCGGGTGAAGCCGAACTGGAAGGCCGAGACGCGGTCGAACGCGCTGCCGTGGGCGCCCTGCTTCTCGAACGACGTGCCCGCCGAGTCGCGGATGAAGAACATGGTCTGCAGCACTTGGTTCAGGCCCTCGCCGGTGGAGAGCTCGAAGTGCCTGGACTTGTTCTCGGCGATCCAGCGCATGTAGACGCCGGTGTAGCAGTCCGCCTGCTGTTCCTTGACGATCGACGGGGTGTTCGGGCCGATGTTGGAGGCCGGGCCCAGCTTGTACTGGACGGCGTGGCCCACCTCGTGGGCGAGGACCGTCACCACGGCCATCGGGCCGAAGGAGTCCTTCAGCATCGGGAGGAGCTCGCCCCTGTCCCACGTGATGCTGTCGTCGAGGGCGCAGTAGAACGCGTTGGCGACGCCGGTGGTGTTGAGCCGGCAGACCTCGACGCCCTTGCCGTTGGAGTCGTAGGACAGCATGCGCTTCACCGGCTCGTAGGTCCTGCCGATGAAGGCCTTCGGGAACTCCAGCTGCCAGAACGCCTGCACGTCGGCGAGGGTGTTGATGGCCAGGCGGTCCATCTCGCCGCCGTCGCCGTTCTCCACGCTCAGGTCCGCGTCCGGTACGCCCTGCTTGGGGCCGGAGGGGCCGTTCGAGATGTCCAGGCCCGCGACCTTCGTGGGGTCGGGTCGCTCGCCCTTCGGGGCGCCCTCGACCACGGAAGCGCAGGCGGTCAGTGCTGCGGCCGCGACGACAGCGACGGCGATTCGTCCGATCCCCATGCCTTGGAACACTACTAAGTGCGTTTCCGGGCCGTGTGGCAAGGACCTGCGGCCAAACGTGAAACCTCCTCACCCTCTGGGGTGATTTCAAGACTGCACTGGCTCGTTTTCGTTGTCTCGCCTGTTGTTCCGGGCGCACAGTCCGACCACGCAAGCCTTCGGCGTGGAAGGAGTTCGGCGGTATGGGTAGAACGCGCTGGGCACGGTTCGTCGGGGTGCTCGGCATCGGTGCCGCCGGTGCCGGTGCCCTGCTCTTCGGCATGTCCCAGGGAGCGCTGGCCGCCTCGTTCGCGGTGTCAGGCACCAACTTCAAGGTCTCCGCCGACAGCTTGACGGGCCAGGGATTCGTCCAGTTCGGCGGCGTGGACGCGGGTGCGGGACAGGTGCACGTCGTCGCGGTCAGCGGCTTCAAGACGGCGACTCTCAACAAGTTCTGCCAGTCGGTGTTCGTCGCCAACATGCCGATCGTCGGTGACGTGACGATGCGCATCACCGCGGACGGCGTGGGCGGCATGTCGGCGGACAACCTCGTCGTCAACCTCACCGACCTCTCCGGTGACCTGACGCTGGGCAACCCGGAGATCGGCATCGACGCGAACAAGGTGACCAAGGGACCGGACAACCTGCGGGGCCTGCCCGGTTCGTTCGGCCTGCAGGCCGACTCGGCGAACATCTCCGGGCTCAAGCAGACCGCGTGGGCCACCACGGCCCAGACCATCAGGTTCAAGGGCATGAACCTGACCATTCGCCGGGGGAAGCAAGAGTGCTTCTGAGGGCCTGGCGCGGCTTCACCGCGTGGCGACGTGGCCGGCCCTTCTGGGCCGGCCTGTTCGTGGCCGCGGGCGCGTTCATCATCCTGTTCCCGCCGTTCGTCGGCGTGAAGCTCGGCGACATGGTCATCTCGATCAAGACCATCGGCGGCACGTCCGCGCTGCTGATCGGCGCGTTGCTGGCCATCTGCGCGGTGTCGTTGTGGGTGCAGCCCAAGTTCCGGCTCGCGGCGGGGATCGTCACGGTGCTGCTGTCGCTGGTCGCGCTCGTCGTGACCAACCTCGGCGGCTTCCTCGCCGGCACCGTGCTCAGCCTGCTCGGCGGCGCCCTCGCCGTCGCGTGGACCGACGAGCCCAAGCAGCCGAAGAAGGCGAAGCGCCGCGACGACGACGCGGAGCCGGACACGACCCAGAGGGTCCAACCCACATGACGCGCACCCAGCCGCTGGCGGCGGTCGCGATGATCGCGGTGCTGGCGCTGCAGCCGCCGTCGAGCTCGGAGCCGCCGCCGTCGAGCAGCAGCTCACCGGTGCCGACGACGAGCTCGGAACCGCCACCGGTCAGTTCGCCGAGCACCACCCCACCGACGGTGTCGTCGTCCTCCGCGCCGACCTCGCCACCCAGCGCGGAACCGCCGGCCCCGACGACGCCGGCACCCCCGCCACCGGTCCCTGCCCCGGTGGCGGCGGGAGGGCGGGAGTGGACCCTGACCGCGTCACGGCTGGAGCTCGGCGGTCTCAGCTTCGCCGGTGTCGTCGACGCCCTGGTGAACGGCCAGGTCATCAAGGTCCTGAAGTTCACCGCCGGTGACATGAAGATCAAGGACCTGGTGCAGACCGCCGAGGTCTCGCCGGGCCGGAAGCTGGTCACGGCGGCACGGCCCGGCAGCACCTCCACGGTGTCGCCGGGGCGGATCGAGCTGCTCACGGTGCAGCTCAAGGGCAACCTGGACCTGCTCGGGATCAAGATCCCGGTGGACTACACGGCCGCCCACCCGCCGCCGCTGAACGTGCCGTTCGCGGTGTTCACCGACGTCACGGTGCGCAACACGGACCTGATCGGCGGCACGCTGACGATCCCCGGAGCGCGGATCCACGTCGTGTCGGACCAGGCCCCCGTCGGACGGCGCTGACCAGGACGGGACCGGCTCGAAGGGTGCGGGCTCAGAGCCCGCACTTCTTCGGGCCCTCGAACACGCCCTCCCGGAACTTCGCCACCCGCTGGAACCCGGGGTTGACCGCGTTCTCGCCCTTCGCGTCACGGGCCGCGTAGTCGTCGCGCAACAGCACGGTCACCGCCTCGTCGAAGTCACCCGGCGAGAGCCCGAACCCGCCCTCGCGCTGGAACACCGCGCCCGTGTACGCGCCGGCCAGGCACAGGACGGTCGTGGAGGCGTCCTCGCCCTCCATCGGCTTGCCCAGCACGGACAGCGTGGCCATCGCGTACCTGGTCGCGATCAACGTGCCGGTCGCGTAGTCGCCCAGCTCCTTGTGCAGGCCGGGCAGCTCGTCCTTGGTGTCGATCTTGATCGTCTTGTCGGACGGGCAGTACGCGACGGGACCC
>JASLAV010000817.1 GCA_030146905.1 Lentzea sp.
GAGCGCTCTCGTGCGGCGCAGCGGTTACGCCCGGTCAGACCTCACCCGGACGGCGGCGAACGGGTGCCGGTTTGGGGTCTTGTTCCCGGATCACCCACCTCCTAGCTTTTCACCTATACGGGTCTTGCGCACCCGCCCCGAACGTCTTGGAGGACACAAAATGTTCACGATCACCCACCCCCAGGCCGTGACCTTCACTCTTCCGAGCTACAAGGACGATTCAGTGCGTATTACTGCCAGTGACTCCGTCCGGATCACCATGGACGACTCCGTTCGGATCACGGCGTCGGATTCGGTGAGGATCACGGCGTCCGACTCGGTGCGCATCACCATGGCGGACTCCGTGCGCATCACGGCGAGCGATTCGGTCAGGATCACGATGGACGACTCGGTGCGCATCACCGCGCGTGAGGACTCCGTGCGGATCACGATGGACGACAGCGTCCGCATCACCGCGCACGACGACTCCGTCCGCATCACCGCTCAGGACGACTCGGTCCGCATCACGATGGACGACTCCGTCCGGATCACGGCCGTCGACGACTCGGTGCGCATCACCGCTCAGCAGGACAGCGTCCGCATCACCGCGCACGACGACTCCGTGCGCATCACCATGGACGACTCGGTCCGGATCACGGCCGTCGACGACTCGGTGCGCATCACGGCGCGCCAGGACGACTTCTCCCTCGCGGCCTGACCCGGCAGGAACGGCGGATCAGGCCGCGGGCTCACCCAGGTACGGCAACCACTGCGGATCAGCCTCGGCCACGCCGGCGAGCAGCCGCCAGTGCGGGCCACGCGGCGCCGCGGGAACGACGCGCAGCCGCCAGCCCAGTTCGGACAGCAGTTTGTCCGCCTTGCGGTGGTTGCACTTCGCACAGCAGGCGACGCAGTTGGTCCAGGTGTGAGGTCCGCCACGCGAGCGCGGTACGACGTGGTCGATCGTCTCGGCCCGCCCGCCGCAGTAGGCGCAGCGGTACCGGTCGCGGTGCATGAGCCCGGCACGGGTCATCGGCACGCGGCCGCGATAAGGCACGCGGACGTAGGTGCTCAGCCTGATCACGGACGGCACGAGCACCTCGGACTTCGACGAGTGCAGCACCAGCCCGGAGGCGTCTCCGTGCACGACTTCGGCTTTCCCGCACACCACCAGGACGACCGCCCGGCGCAGTGACAACGCCGTGAGCGGCTCGAACGTGGCGTTCAGCAGCAGGACCTTGCGTCTTCCCCAGGGGAAAACCGCCGGCGTCGGACCGGAACCTCCCCCATCTCGATCCGCATCCGGCACCGCCCGCAGCTCGGGCTGATTTCGGCATGGGGGGACCGTCGGCGCGGTCTCAGCGAGTGCCGAGGCGCCGATAGGGGTCGGTTGTCGGTCTGGCACGCGACCACCTCCACCGGTTCAGCCCTAGGAGACCACACATACCAGGAAAAAATCACGTGTGATAAGTGACGTGTCACGGATGTGTGATCGAACCGGTGGTGAACCAGCTCCCTATCGGAGATGGTTTTCAACAGCCGCTACGCTTGACAAGGTGACAGAAGCCCCTTCCACACCACTGCCTGCGACGATCACCTACCCGATCGCCGAGCGGCTGAACCTCACCGAGCGGATCCACGGGCGCGACGTCGCCGATCCGTACCGCTGGCTGGAGGACACGGCAGACCCCCGCACCGAGGAGTGGTCACGGGCGCAGGACGTGCTCGCTCGCTCCTGGCTGGACGCGATGCCCGGCCGCGCACGCCTGGGCGAGCGGCTGAAGGAGCTGATGCGCACGGGGTCGGTGTCCACGCCGACGTGGCGCGCGGGCAGGGCGTTCTTCACCCGCCGCGGCCCCGAGCAGGACCACCCCGTCGTCATGGTGCGCGAGACCGACGGCACCGAGCGCGTGCTCCTCGACGTGAGCGCGCTCGACCCCTCCGGCAGGACCACTCTGGACGGCTGGTCCCCCAGCCTGGAGGGCACGCGCCTGGCATACCAGGTGTCCGTGGGCGGCAACGAGCACTCGCTGCTGCACGTGATCGACGTCGAGTCCGGCGAGCTCGTCGAGGGCCCCATCGACCGGTGCCGCTACTCCGCGATCGGCTGGCTGCCCGGCGGCGAGGAGTTCTTCTACGTGCGCCAGCTCGACCCGGCGCTGCTGCCGGAGGGCGAGAAGCTGTTCCACCGCCGCGTGTGGCGCCACCGCGTCGGCACCGACCCGGAGACGGACCTCAACGTCCACGGCGATGACCAGGCGCCCACCTTCTACTACACGCTGAACGTCTCGCACGACGGCCGCTGGCTGGTCGTGAGCGGTGCGCCCAGCACGATGAAGCACGACTCCGTGTGGATCGCCGACCTGCACGGCGACGCCGCGCTCACGCCGGTGGTCCTGTCGGACGCCGGCGTCCAGTGCTCGGCGTCGGTCGCCCGCGACGGCAGGCTCTACCTGCACACCAACCACGGCGCGCCCCGGCAGCGCCTCTGCGTCGCCGACCCCGCGAACCCCACCGAGTGGACGGAGCTCATCGGCGAGGACGACGACTCGGTCCTCGACGGCGTGCGCTGGCTGGGCGGCGACCTGGTCGTCCTGCGCACCAGGCACGCGGTGTCCGAACTGCACCTGCACGACGCCGCGACCGGCGCGCACAAGCGGCAGATCCCGCTGCCCGGCACGGGTTCGCTGCACGGCATGTCCGTTGTGGATGCGTGGACGGACCACGACCAGGACACGGTCTGGTTCGGATGGACGGACTTCGTGACGCCGCAATCGGTGTACCGGTACTCCACCTCCACCGGCGAGACCGTGCTGCACGAGGCCGCGCCCGGCCGTGTCGAGCTGCCCGCCGTGACGACCCAGCAGGTCGCGTACACGTCCAAGGACGGCACGACGGTCCGGATGTTCGTGGTCAGCGGCGAGCAGAAGCCCGACCTGCCCCGTCCCGCTCTGCTCACCGGCTACGGCGGCTTCGCGATCGGCCGCGGCCCCGGCTACAGCGCGACCACGCTGGCGTGGGTGGAGGCGGGCGGCGTGTGGGTGCACGTGTCGTTGCGCGGCGGTGACGAGGAGGGTGAGGACTGGCACGTCGCCGGCATGCGCGAGAACAAGCAGAACGTGTTCGACGACTTCCACGCCGCCGCGGAACGCCTGGTGCGCGACGGGTGGACCACGCCGCAGCAGCTGGCGATCATGGGAGGCTCCAACGGCGGCCTGCTCGTCGGCGCCGCGCTCACCCAGCGCCCGGACCTCTACGCGGCCGTGGTGTGCTCAGCGCCACTGCTCGACATGGTGCGCTACGAGAAGTTCCTGCTCGGACGGTTGTGGGCGGACGAATACGGCAGCGCTTCGGTTCCCGGCGAGCTGGACTGGCTGCTCTCCTACTCTCCTTATCACCGAGTGGTAACGGACGTTGAGTACCCTTCCGTCTTGTTCACGGTGTTCGAGTCGGATTCTCGTGTGGACCCCAACCACGCCAGGAAGATGTGCGCCGCACTTCAGCACGCGTCGTCGAGCGATCCGACCAAGCACCCCGTGCTGATCCGCCGCGAGACGGAGGTCGGTCACGCGGGCCGGTCGGTCAGCCGGACGGTGGCTCTCGCCGTGGACCAGCTGACGTTTCTCGCGAATGCCACAGGCATGGAGTTGTAGGAGGGCACGGACCACGTGACGAGTCCCGTGGATGACGCCGCGAACAAGACTGTCCAAGCGGTCGAGTTCTTCGAGAAGTACGGCCCCGCGATCCTCGGGGGCGCGATCAAGATCGTCGTGATCCTGATCGCCGCCTTCGTCGTCAGGGCCCTGCTGCGCAAGGTCATCGACCGGATCACGACGCCCGGCAAGGAGGGCAAGAAGCCGGGCCTGCTCAAGCCGTTGCGGGAACGCGCGCCGCAGGCGCTCGGGAACCTGATCTCCGAGCGCCGCGAGCAGCGCGCGAAGACCATCGGCTCGGTGCTGAAGTCGATCGTCACGATCATGATCTTCGGAATAGCGTTCCTGGAGATCATGATCGTGGTCGGGCTGGACATCACGCCCGTCCTGACCTCCGCGGGCATCCTGGGCGTCGCCATCGGTTTCGGCGCCCAGAACCTCGTGAAGGACTTCCTGTCCGGCATGTTCATGCTGCTCGAGGACCAGTACGGCGTCGGCGACGTCGTCGACCTCGGTCCGTCGATCAGCGGCACCGTCGAGGCGGTCGCCCTGCGCACCACCACGATCCGCGACACCGGCGGCACGGTCTGGTACGTCCGCAACGGCGAGATCCTGCGCGTCGGCAACTCGTCGCAGGGCTTCGCGGTGGCGGTCGTCGACCTGCCGGTGAGCTACGGCGCGAACCTCGCGGAGGCCACCCAGGTGCTGGAGCGCACCGTCGTCGAGGTGGCGGAGAAGGACCCGCTCAAGGCCGACATCACGGCCAAGCCCGAGGTGCTGGGCGTGGAGAAGTTCACGCCGGAGAACATCACCCTGCGGGTCACCGTGAAGACGCGTCCCGGCCGCCAGTGGGCGGTCCAGCGCAACCTGCGCGCGCAGCTGATGCCCGCGCTGGAAGACGCGGGCTTCACCGCCAAGTAGGTCGCGACGGGTTCAAACCGGGATGCCAGGTGAGTTAGAACACGCATTCGAGACGGTGATCACCCGGCGTCGTGCCAGTTCACACGCTTATGGCGAAGCCAACACCCGGGGTGGCCTGCACGCCGCGGCCGTCGTGAGTCAGGATGGGTGTGTGGGAAACCCCGTGAGCTTCTTCGAACAGGTCGGTGGCGAGGAGACGTTCCACCGCATCGTCGCCCGCTTCTACCAAGAGGTGAAGTCCGACGACGTCCTCCTCCCGCTGTACCCGGAAGAGGACCTCGGACCTGCTGAGGAGCGGCTGAGGCTGTTCCTGATGCAGTACTGGGGCGGCCCCCACACCTACTCGGACAACCGGGGCCACCCGAGGCTGCGGATGCGCCACGTGCCGTTCACGATCGGGCCGGTCGAACGCGACGCGTGGCTGCGCTGCATGAGGATCGCCGTCGACGAAGCCGGCTTGGACGAGGCCCACCGCAAGCAGCTCTGGGACTACATGGAGATGGCCGCGAACAGTCTGATGAACAGCTGGTCCTGAGCGCCCATCACCCGTTCGGGTCCTTTGGCAGCGAGACGAATGGCAGGATGACCCCTCGTGCGACGATCCTCCGACCTCACCCCTGAGATCGCCGAAGAGGCCGCTTGGTGGCGTGACGCCGTCTTCTACCAGGTGTACGTCCGTTCCTTCGCCGACTCCAACGGCGACGGAGTGGGCGACCTCGACGGCATCCGGTCCCGCCTCGGCTACCTGGAGCTGCTCGGGGTCGACGCCCTCTGGCTCACGCCGTTCTACCGCTCGCCGATGGCCGACCACGGCTACGACGTGGCCGACCCGCGCGACGTGGACCCGCTCTTCGGCGACTTGGCCGCGTTCGACCGGCTGGTCGCGGACGCCCACGAGCACAACATCCGGGTGACCGTCGACCTGGTCCCGAACCACACGAGCGACCTGCACGAGTGGTTCCAGGAGGCGCTGCAGGCCGGCCCCGGGAGCATGGAGCGGTCGCGCTACATCTTCCGCGAGGGCCGCGGCTTCGACGGCTCCCAACCGCCGAACAACTGGGTCTCCGTCTTCGGCGGCCCCGCCTGGACCCGCGTGCCCGACGGCCAGTGGTACCTGCACCTGTTCGCCCCCGAGCAGCCGGACCTCAACTGGGAGCACCCGGAGGTCCGCGCCGACCTGGAGCACACGCTGCGGTTCTGGCTGGACCGCGGCGTCGACGGCTTCCGCATCGACGTGGCGCACGGCATGGCCAAGCCCGACGGCCTGCCGGACATGGAGATCCGCGCGCAGGCCCCCGGTGTGCTGTCCGACGACGCGCGGGACCCGCGCTTCGACAACGACGGCGTGCACGAGATCCACCGCATGATCCGCAAGATCATGGACGGCTACCCCGGCACCATGGCCGTCGGCGAGATCTGGGTGAAGGACGACGAGCGCTTCGCCGCCTACGTCCGCCCCGACGAGCTGCACCTGGGCTTCAACTTCCGCCTGGTCGAGGCGGGCTTCGACGCCGACGCCGTCCGTTCGGCGATCGAGCACACCCTGGGCGCCGTGGCGCTCAGCGGAACGCCCGCCGCGTGGACGCTGTCGAACCACGACGTCGTGCGGCACGTGACCCGCTACGGCGGCGGCGCGCTGGGCGAGCAGCGTGCGCGCGCGATGACGTTGGTCGAGCTGGCGCTGCCGGGCGTGATCTACCTCTACAACGGCGAAGAGCTCGGCCTGCCGAACGTGGAGCTGCCGGACTGGGCCCTGCAGGACCCGACCTGGGAGCGTTCCGGCCGCACCGAGCGCGGCCGTGACGGCTGCCGCGTGCCCATCCCGTGGGAGGGCACCGCGCCGCCGTTCGGGTTCTCCACGTCGGCGAGCACCTGGCTGCCGCAGCCGAACGAGTGGGCCCACCTCACGGCGGAGGCACAGCTGGAGGACCCCGGTTCGATGCTGTCGCTGTACCGGCAGGCGCTGGAGCACCGCAAGTCCAACGCGGGCTTCTCCGGCGACGAGCTGGAGTGGTACGGCGCCCCCGCGGGCTGCTTCGCGTTCCGGCGCAAGGGCGGCGGGCTGATCTGCGCCCTGAACACGTCCGGCGCGTCCGTGCCGCTGCCGCCCGGTCAGGTGCTGCTGTCGTCCGGCCCGATGGACGGCGACCAGCTGCCCCCGGACACCGCGGTCTGGCTGGTCTGAGTCACCCGCTGCGGGCGTGCCCGGCACGCCCGCAGCGCTCTCGTCAGACGATCAGCGGCAGCATCGAGTAACGGCGGCGCACCACGGCGCCGAACCTGGCGTCGATCCGCAGCCACGAGTCGGTCGCGGTGACCCGCACGTCCCCGTCCTCGCCGAGAAAACCCATCCCCGACAACGCGAACAGGCACCGCAGCGGGATCTTCACGTCCAGCCCGGACCCGCTGACGGTCAGCACGGTCTGGTCGAGCAACGAGGCGGGTGGCGTGCCCTGCGGCCCGGTGTTCTCCCGCGCCACCTCGACCCCCTCGTCCGCGATCTTCGACACGACCTCGACGGGCAGCCGGTCCACGACCAGCCAGCCGTCTGCCGGCGGCAGCGCCGAACGCCACATGAGGTCCTTGGCGGGCCCCGGATCGATGCGCTCGTCCCGCATGACGGCGAGCCCGGTCAGCAGCTCCGACCCCGACACGGTCACGTCGGCCGGATCCGCCTGTCCCACAACGGTTCGCGTCGCGAGCGTGTCGAACGGCGTGGCGACCCACGCGTCGAGCAGTTCTTCGTTGCGGTTGCGCAGCCGCACCACGGTCTGCGCGTCCAGCCGCACAGCACGAGCCGCGAACGCCCCGAGGTCGTCTCTCTCGGCCGCGTCTGCAAGCACCAGCTCAGGCACCATTACCCCCTGCCCGCCACCCGGCGAGAAAATCACGTTCGGCCTCGGTCAACCGCCGCGGTCGCGCGGTCGTCACGTTGTACGGCGCCATCAGCGTCTCCGCCCTGGTCACCACGGGGCTGTCCGGCTCACGGCTGCCGCGCACCACGTAGTCGAGCGTGAACGACGCGGACTTGAGCTCCCGCACCGACATCTCGACCACGATGTCCTCACCGGTGAACACGATCGGCGCGAGGTACTCGACGGCGAGCTTCGCCACGACCATGCCCTCGGCCATCTCCTTGACGCCGTGGCGGCCAGCCTCGGTGAAGAGCAGCTCGATGCGGGCCTCTTCCAGCAACGTCACCGTGTTGGCGTGGTTGACGTGGCCGAACGCATCCATGTCCGACCACCGCGGCCGCACACCAGTGACGAAGACACCCATGCAGGGACCCTACCCAGCCGTGGCCACAGGTCCATCCCCACCCCGAGCCCTCCATGCCGGCGCGGAACTGGAACAGGTCCTCCGGCGTTGTAGAAAGCATCGGGGCGCGGCGGAGGGGATTCCGCTGCGCCCCGATGTGCTTCCTGTACCGGTTACCTGACCATGCTCCGCACCTGGCGGGCGGCGACGGAGAGGGTGGCCAGGTCCAGCTGGTGGACCCGGTTGATCTCCTCCAGCGCACCGCGCGAACGGGCCAGGCGGGAAGCGTTGGCCTGCTCCCACTTGGCGATCTTCTCGCTCGCCGTGTCGCCCTCGTCGCTCGCGCGCAGCACGTCGATCGAGATGGCCCGCAGCGACGAGTAGAAGTCGTCGCGGAGAGCCAGCCGTGCCAGTGCGTGCCAGCGGTTGCCGCGCTCCAGGTTCGTCACCGAGTCCAGCATGTGGTCGATGTCGAGGTGGTCGGACAGCGCGAAGTACAGCTCGGCCGTCTCCCGGTGCGAGCGCTCGGGACCCGCACCGCCGGTCGGGCCGAACTCGCGTTCGGCCAGCTCGGCGATCTCGGTGACGTCGAACAGGCCGTACATGTAGAGCAGTGCGGCGACCTTGCGGGCCAGCTCTGCGGGGACGCCATGCTCGACGTAGTGGTCAGCCTTGCCCGCGACCACGTCCAGTTCCTTGCCCTGCAACAGGTCGAAGGCGAACGGGCTGAGCTCCTCGACGACGCCGCGGAAGCGGTTGATCGTGGAGCCCACCGCGAGCGGCTGCGGGCGGTTCGAGAGCAGCCAGCGTGACGCGCGGTCGAGCAGGCGGCGGGTCTCCAGGACCATGCTGTCCTGGACGTCCGTCGGCACCACGTTGTCCAGCGCCTCGATCTCGCTCCAGATCGACGGCAGGTCGAAGACCTGGGTGACGACGGCGTACGCGCGGACCGCGTCCGTCGCCGACGCGCTCATCTCCTCTGCCAGGCGGAACGCGAAGGAGATGCCGCCACCGTCGACGACCTCGTTCACCACGACGGTCGTGATGATCTGCCGCGCCAGCGGGTGGTTCGGGATGGCCGCGCCGAAACGTTCGCGCAGCAGGCTCGGGAAGTAGTCCGGCAGCTTGCGCGTGAACGTGTCGATCGTCGGGATGTCGCTCGCGAGCAGCTCTTCCTTCAGCGTGAGCTTGGTGAACGCGAGCAGCGTGGCGAGCTCCGGCGAGGTGAGGCCCTGGCCGTTCTTCTCCAGCGCCTTGAACTCCGCCACGCTCGGCATCGCCTCGAGCTTGCGGTTGAGCGCGCCGCGCTTCTCCAGGTCGGCGGTGAGGCGTGCGTGCACCGACAGCATCGGGGCGGCGTGCGCCCGGCTGACGCCCAGGACGTTGTTCTGCGAGTAGTTGTCCGCCAGCACGAGCGCGCCGACCTCGTCGGTCATCTCGGCGAGGACCTCGTTGCGCTGCTGCTGCTCCAGCGAGCCCTCCCGGACCAGGTGGTCCAGCAGGATCTTGATGTTGACCTCGTGGTCGGAGCAGTCGACGCCTGCGGAGTTGTCGAGCGCGTCGGTGTTGACCTTGCCGCCGGTGCGCGCGAACTCGATGCGGCCGCGCTGGGTCAGGCCCAGGTTGCCGCCCTCGCCGATGACCTTCACGCGCAGGTCGGCGCCGTTGACGCGGATGGAGTCGTTCGCCTTGTCACCGACGTCGGCGTGCGACTCGGTCGACGCCTTGACGTAGGTGCCGATGCCGCCGTTCCAGAGCAGGTCGACCGGCGCGAGCAGGATCGCCTTCTTGAGCTCCGGCGGTGACAGCTTCACCACGCCCTCCGGCAGCCCCAGCGCGACGCGGGCCTGCTCGGAGATCGGGATCGACTTGGACGTCAGCGGGAAGATGCCGCCGCCCTCGCTGATCAGCGAGCGGTCGTAGTCGTCCCACGACGAGCGCGGGACGGAGAACAGCCGCACCCGCTCGGCGAACGAGCTCGCCGCGACCGGATCCGGGTCGATGAAGATGTGCCGGTGGTCGAACGCGGCCACGAGCCGGATGTGCTCGGAGAGCATCATGCCGTTGCCGAAGACGTCACCGGACATGTCGCCGATGCCGACGACGGTGAACTCCTGGGTCTGCGTGTCCACGCCGAGCTCGCGGAACGAGCGCTTCACGCTCTCCCACGCGCCCTTGGCCGTGATGCCCATGGCCTTGTGGTCGTAGCCGATCGAGCCGCCGGATGCGAACGCGTCGCCCAGCCAGAAGCCGTAGCTCCGGCTGACGCCGTTGGCGATGTCCGAGAACGTCGCGGTGCCCTTGTCCGCGGCCACGACCAGGTACGTGTCGTCGCCGTCGTAGCGCACGACCTGCGGTGCGGGGACGACCTCGTTGTTGACCAGGTTGTCGGTGAGGTCGAGCAGGCCCGAGATGAACATCTTGTAGCAGGCGATGCCCTCGGCCATGGTGTTCTCGCGGTCGATGCCGGGGTCGCCCGTCGGCGGGACCGGCTTCTTGACGACGAAGCCGCCCTTCGCGCCGACCGGCACGATCACGGCGTTCTTCACGGCCTGCGCCTTGACCAGGCCGAG
>JASLAV010000819.1 GCA_030146905.1 Lentzea sp.
GGTCGCGCCGCCGTGACCTGATGGCGGGCAACGCGATCAGCAGTGCCGTCATCACGGCGGTGCCCCCGGCGACGGCGGCGACGAACGGCAGCCGGTCCGCGATCTCGACGGCCGGCTGCGCGGAACGCTGGGAGGCGCGCGCCGGAGCCGGTTGCGTGGTCGACGGCTTGGGCACCGGCAGCAACGGGTTCCGTTCCACCTGCGGGAGCTGTGCGGTGAGGGCGCCCATCGGGTCGACCATGCCGAACCCGGTCGTGACGTCACGGCCGGGCTCCGCCATGTCCTTGGCCGTCTTGACCAGCACGTTGACGACGTCCTTGGCCGGCATCCGCGGGTGCTTCGCGCGGACCAGCGCGGCGACCCCCGACACGATCGCCGACGCCGCGCTCGTGCCGTCCATCTCGGCGTAACCGCTGGAGTAGACGCTTTCCGGCGCGGTCGTGACGATGCCCTCCGCGGGTGCCGCGAGCACCGTGTCCTCACCGACGTTGGACGACTTCCACGGCTTGCCCTCGCGGTTCGTGCCCGCGACCGCGATCACGCCGCCGATGTTGGCCGGCGCGGAGACCTCCCCGCCCTCGTTGCCCGTGGCGGCGACCAGGACGACGTCCTTCTCGATCGCGTAGTTCACAGCTTTGACCAGCGTCGGCGTCAGCGAGCTGGAGAAGCCGAGCGACAGGTTGATGACCTTGGCGCCGTGGTCGGCCGCCCACCTGATGCTCTCGCCGACGACGTCGAGCGCGAACTGGTCCTTCTCGTCGGCGCTCGCGATCGGGAGGATCTTGGCGCCGGGCGCGATGCCGAGCGCGCCGCCATCACGTCCGGTCGCGGCGATGATCCCGGCCATCCCCGTGCCGTGCCCGTCGGTGTCGGTCGTGCCGTCGGTGCCCTTGGACCTGCCGAAACCCGCGCCCGGCAAGACGCGGCCTGCCAGGTCGGGGTGGCTGGCGTCGACCCCGGAGTCGATCACCGCGACGATCACGCCGTCACCGCGCGACTGGTCCTGCGCGGAGTAGACGTCGAGGGTGTTGAGATGCCATTCCTGCTCCTCGATCGTCTGCGCGGCGAGCAACAACGGCAGCGCGACGGCGAGCGCGGGCAGCAGTGGCACGTCAGCTACATCGTGTTTCCGCCTTGACGTGCAACGTGCCTGGCGTCACACCGTGCGTAAGACCGCTGTTAACAAGCCGTGAAAACCGGCGTTTCGGACATCATCGGCGTTTGAGTTCGCGTTGAATCGGGATATCCCCTGTGCCGGAGGTGGCCCGTGGCGGTTCACGTTGAAGCAATGCTCAGCCTCGAGTGGTCCGACGCGCTCGAAGCTCCCAACTCGGTCGACCTGGCCAGCACGCCGGCGGAAGCTCGCCGGTCCTGGGTGAACAAAGCGGACGAGAAGCAGGTCCTCGCGACGTACCGTTCGGTCAGAGCGGTGGGCAACGCTCCTGCGCCGTGGTGGTTGCGCGCGCTGGACCGTGGGAAGATCTCCTCTCGTGCCGAAGGTCACGCCGTCGAGGACGCGGTGACCGAACTGCTGTCCTCGCGTCCCGGTTGGGTGTTCGTGCCGTGGGCCGACTTCGGTGAGGTCGGCTACTGGGAGTTCGTGCCGTCGGAGAGCGGTGTCTACGGACCGGCGACCCCGACGACGGTGCAGTTCACCGACTCGCACCGCGGCTGGATCCACCTCGTGCCCGCTCACCACGGACCCGGCCACGCGCAGCCCATCGACTTCACGGTCGCCGACCTGCGTGCTCAAATCGAGGACATCGAACTGATTGCCTAGAATGCCCGGTCGTGACCAGGCCTGAGTTCCCCCGTTCCATCGTCAGCTTCGTCCAGCGCGGCGAGCGCATGACCGTGGGGCAGGAACGCGCCTGGGACACGTACTGGGAGAAGATGGGCAACGACGTGAAGTCGTTGCCCGAGGGGCCCCTCGACTTCGACTCGTGGTTCGGCCGTTCCGCCCCCGTGCTGCTGGAGATCGGTTCCGGCATGGGCGAGACCACCTCCCAGCTCGTCGCCGCCGCTCCCGAGCTCAACTACGTCGCCGTCGAGGTCTACAAGCCGGGTCTCGCCCAGCTGCTGCTGCGCGGCGAGCACCTCGGCGGCCTCGACAACCTGCGCGTGCTGCGCGGTGACGCCGTCGACCTCCTCACCGACCACGTCGCGCCCGCGTCGCTGCACGGCGTGCGGATCTTCTTCCCCGACCCGTGGCCGAAGAAGAAGCACCACAAGCGCAGGCTCGTGCAGCCGGAGTTCATCTCGCTGGTGGCCTCGCGCTTGGAGCCGGGTGGTGTGCTGCACCTCGCGACGGACTGGGAGCACTACGCGGAGCAGATGCTCGAGGTGTGCTCCGGCGAGCGCCTGCTGACCAACGTGTACGACGGCTGGGCGCCGCGTCCCGACTGGCGGCCCGTCACGAAGTTCGAGCAGCGGGCCGTGAACGAGGGCCGCGTCTCGCACGACCTGATGTTCAAGCGGAACGACCTCACCTGATCGAGGTCTCAAGCTGGGGTTACTGCCACCGGGGGTCGAGCTTTCACTCGTTGGAGTGGCTGGTGTTGATCACCCGAAATGCCCCGAGTGGCAGTGACGCGTAAGGCCGTTCCGGCCTTAGGTTCTCGCTCCGTGACCCCCGACGTCCTCCCCGTCGCGGAGGAGTTCGTCCGCATGTTCCACGCGGCGCACTCCGACGCAGGCTCGCTGACCGCCCGCATCGCCCAGGTGCGCGCCGAGATCGCCGAGACCGGAACCTATCGCCACACGACCAACGAGCTCGCGTACGGCGCGCGGATCGCGCTGCGGGACTCCGGCTGGTGCACCTCGGGTGTGCCGTGGCGCCGGTTGAAGGTCCGCGACCTGCGCGGCTACCGCAACGCCGCGGCCGTCGCCGGTGAGTGCGTCGAGCACCTGCGGCTCGCGACCAACGGCGGTGAGATCCGGCCGCTGGTCACGGTCTTCGCGCCGGACTCACCCGGTTCGCCGGGACCGGTGATCTGGAACGAGCAGCTGATCCGGTACGCCGGGTACGCCGACGGCACGGGGGACCGCCGGTACGCCCAGTTCACCGAGACCATGCAGGGCATGGGGTGGCGTCCGCCGGCGCGGCGGTCCCGCTTCGACGTGCTGCCGTTGGTGGTGGAGACCCAGCACGAGGGACCGCGGCTGTTCACGCTGCCGTCCGAGATCGTGCACGAGGTCCCGCTGGAGCACCCGACGCTGCCCTGGTTCGGCGAGATGGGACTGCGCTGGCACGCGGTTCCGCTCATCTCGAACATGCGGCTGTCGATCGGTGGCGTGAACTACCCCGCCGCGCCGTTCAACTCGTGGTTCGTCGGCGCCGAGATCGGCACGCGGTCATTGGCTGAGGAAGGCGCGTACGGCGTGGCGCGTGAGGTCGCCGAAGCACTGGGCCTGGACACGACGTCCGAACGCACGCTGTGGCGGGACTTCGCGACCGTTCACCTGAACGCGGCAGTGCTGCACTCGTTCGACAAGGCGGCCGTCACCATCACGGACCACCACGCGGAGGCCCTGCACCGTCTCGCCTGGCTGCGCTCCCGGCAGCGCCCGTCGCCGGCGCGTCCCGCGTTCCGGCTGGACACCGCAGCCGCGTCGCGCGCACGGACCGGTGCTCCGGCGCGCTTCACGGCCGCGTTGGACGAGACCCGTCCTCAGCCGACGAGCAGGCTGGCGGAACTTCTCCGCCAGCAGAACTCCCTGACCAGCGTCTGACTTCCCCATCACACGCTGGCGCTCCGGTGGCTCCCTACCTGTGCGAGTCGATCATCACGCCCGAGAGAGCCATCAGCGCAAGGACCAACAGGCCGACCACAGCGGCGGCCCAAGTGAACACAACTGACAACATGGCGTCCTCCGTTCTCCGGCTCCTGCTACTCCAGAGTCCGTTACCGCGTCGTCATCCGGCATCCGCCGGAGGGGTATTTCCGCAGGTCGTCCTCTCAGCCTTCCGGCTGATGCCGGGGTATCCCCGAGTCGGACGCGTCGTCGTCCCTTCGGCCCTACTGTGTGTCGGGTGGAGAGCACGGATCTGAGCTGGCGGCTGCTCGCCAAGCGCCAGTGGCCGCTGGTGCTCACGCTCACCGGCATCGTCATCGCGGAGACCGGGTCGATCACCACAGCGCTGGGCTGGTGGCAGATCCCCGGTGTGCTGATCATCTGCGTGATCGCGGTCCTGGCACCCTGGCGTCCGTTCGACGCGGCGCTGGCCGCGGCCGTCGCCATCGTCTGCGCGGCCCTCTACCTGCGGTTCCTCGGCGTTCCGTTCGAGCCGCACTTCTTCGTCAGCGGTGTCAACGTCTCGATCACCGGCGCGGCGATGGCGACCATCGCGGTCCTCGTGCGGGAGTCCACGCACCTGCGCGCGGTGGCGGGCACGGTGCTGGTGGTGGCGTCGATGGTCACCGCGGAGGTTCTCGGCTGGCGTGCGGTGTCGGCCGTCGAGTACCGCGACTGGGACCCGGACATGAGGTCGTACCTGTTCGGCGCGTGCATCATGCTCGTGCTGGCCGTCGGCACCGGGCTGTACTTCCGCGCCAGGGACAACGAGCGCGCGTCTCAGCTGGCGGCGTCCGTCGCGGCGGCCCAGAACGCCGAGCGGATGGCGTTGGCACGCGAGCTGCACGACGTGGTGGCGCACTACGTGACCGCGATCGTCGTGCACGCGCAGGCAGGTCAGCTCAACCGCGAGGTGGACGTGCTGCCGTCGATCGCCGCGTCCGGCAACGAGGCGCTGACGGCGATGCGCCGCCTCGTCGGAACGATGCGCGACGGCACCTCCAACGGCCCGGCCGCGTCCTCGTCGCTGATGGACGACGTGCGGTCGCTGGCGGAGGAATCAGGTCTGCCGGTGCGGCTCTCGTTCGACCTGCAGGACGCGGTGCCGCAGGAGCTGGCCCGGTCGGTGCTGAGGCTGGTGCAGGAATCCTTGACGAACACTCAAAAACACGCCACGGCGGTGTCCTCGGTGGACGTGTCGTTGTCCTCGAGCGACGGTGTGCTGCGGTTGAGCGCCCTGGACGACGGTGTCGCCTCGGAGGTTCCCGTCGGCGGGTCCGGGGGTTACGGGCTCGTCGGCATGCGCGAGCGGGTGGAACTGCTGGGCGGGACGTTCTCGGCAGGCCGGCGCGAACCGACCGGCTGGACGGTCCGCGCCGAACTGCCGATCGCCTAGCGCTCGTCGCGGATGACGTCGAACTCCTGCGTCATCTCGGCATCGCTGAGCTGGTCGTCGTTCTGAGGGTCGATGTCAGCCACTGATGCCTCCGCATGATCACGCCCGTACCCGTGCGGTGTGATCATGCCAACTCAACGGCGAGTCGGCGGTTTGGGGGTGGCGGGCTTCTGCGCGCGCCGGAAGGACCCTGAGGAGGTGCACGGCTTCTTCGACATGATCAAGTGACGTCCCTGCTGTGTCGATGGTTGCCCGGGAAGCACAAAGGGCCCGCCGGTCGTACTCGACGAGCCCTCTGGTCAGAGAGAAGTTTGTGGTCAGGCGCGCACCCTGGGGGTCGGCCCGCGCCTGACACAGCCAGGATGCCCAAGCGTCGCGGATGTATGCATGAGTGTGACCGCGATCACAATGGCAGGATGAATTGCATGTCACTGCGCCTGCAAGCCCCGGTGGTCCTGCCCTGCAACCCGTCCTGCTCCGTGTTGCGAGACGCGGTCGTGGACGTCGTCGACGGCCGGATCACCCACGTGGGCGTCGCGTCGGAAGCCCCCGAGTTCTCCGGTGAGGTCCGGCAGCTGTCCGGCATCCTGCTGCCCGGCCTCGTGAACACCCACGCGCACAGCCCGATGGCGGTGCTGCGCGGCCTCGGCGCCGACCTGCCGTTGCTGCGCTGGCTGCAGGAGCACATGTGGCCGAACGAGGCGCGCATGACCGCGGCCGACATCGGCACGGGCATGCTGCTCAGCGCCATCGAGATGCTCCGGCACGGCGTGACGACGTCCGCCGAGATGTACTTCCACGGCCCCGAACTTGTGGCCTCGGTGCTGGAGGCCGGGTCACGCGTGGTGTTCGGCGGGGCGATCCTCGACGTGCCGGGCATGGACTGGAAGGCGATGACCGACGAGATCTCGGCGTGGATCGACGCCGACGGCCTGCGCTTCGGCCCCGGCGACCGGGTCGAGCTGGCCTACGGCCCGCACTCCGCCTACACGCTCTCACCGGCACAGCTGACCGCCGTGGCCGTCGAGGCGCGGGCCCGCGGCGCGCTGCTGATGGTGCACGTGGCCGAGTCGCCGTTCGAGGACGAGGCGCAGCGCGCGGAGTACGGCTCGGTGCCGACCCTGCTGAAGGCGTCGGACGTGCTGGGCGGACGAGTGCTGTCCGCGCACTCCGTCCACCTGTCCGACGACGACATCGCGCTGTACGCGTCGCACGGCGTCGGCGTGGCGCATTGCCCCGGCTCCAACGCGAAGCTCGCGTCGGGGATCGCGCGGGTGCCGGAGATGCTGGCCGCCGGCGTGGCGGTCGGGCTCGGCACCGACGGCCCCGCGTCCAACGACGACCTGGACCTCTTCGAGGAGGCCAGGCTGGCCGGGCTGTTCGCGCGGGTGTCCAAGATGGACGCGACCGTGCTCGGGGCCGCGCAGGCGTTGCTGATGGCAACTCGTGGCGGAGCCGCCGCGCTCGGGCGTTCCGACATCGGGGCGCTGGAGGCAGGGCGCTGGGCCGACGTCGTGCACGTCGACGCCGACGACCCGGCGTTCGCGACCGGGCTGGACGCGCCGGACCCGCAGCTGCTGGCGAACCTGGTGTGGGCCTCGGGGTCCCGGCGGGTCACCGACGTGTGGGTGGCGGGGGACCAGGTGGTGACCGGCGGTGAGTCGACCCGTGTCGACCGCCGGGTAGCGCAGGCCGGGGTGGCCGCGGTGTCGCGGCGACTGCGGAGCGCATATGGACCGATAGCGGCGCGCAGCAGCAGCTGGCGCGCCGGGTTCCCCCCTGTTTGATCTTTACCGTTCGTGATGGTTGAGCCACAGGTTGTTGTTGAGCGTGTGGCCAACTCAGCGCGGGCGGGTCCGCACGACCACCTCGGTGATGTGGG
>JASLAV010000896.1 GCA_030146905.1 Lentzea sp.
GACCGGCGTGCTCCTCGGCGTGCTCGGTGGCCTCTGCTACGGCGCCTACACGGTCGCCGCGAAGCGCCTCCTGGACAGCACCGCCCCGACCCTTCTCGCGGTGTCCGCGACGCTGGTGCTCGGCGGCTTGATGATCTTGCCTTTCACCGGTGACGTGCTTCGGGCGTTCACCGAGCCGAACGCCCTGGCGCTCGTGGCGTGGCTGGCGATCCCCGCCACCGCGCTCGGCTACCTGCTCTTCGTGTCCGGCCTGCGCCACGTGACCGCGTCCACGGCGGGCACGCTGAGCCTCGTCGAACCGCTCGTCGCCGCGGCGCTGGGCCTCGCGTTCCTCGGAGAACACCTGTCGTTCCTCGCCGCCACGGGCGCCGCGCTTTTGCTGCTGGGGCTGGTTTCCACCACGGTGTCGGCCACACCCGCAGCGGCCTCAGCAGGTGTCAACGCTCGGCTCTGACGATTGCGGGACAGGCGCCAGGCAGACCGGTGGCAGGGCGAACCAGCGCAACGCCTCGAACTCCTCCGGCAGGCCGGTGGGACCGTCGTCGACCACGTCCGCGTGAGCCGAGAGCAGGCGTCTGGCGTCCTCCAGTTGCGTCGCGAGCATCGTGTCGTCGGCGTGGGTCGCCTGCGCCGGCGCCGGCGCGGTCACCGCGGAGCGCAGATCAGGCAAGTCCAGGGGCAGGGGCGCTACGCCGCGGTGGCGCCACAGTCCGACCTTGGGGTCGAAGGTGTAGTCGGTGAGCAGGCGGTGGCCGTGCCTGGCGATCAGTCGCACGGCCTCGACGAGGTAGTCGCGGACGGCATCGGTGATGAAGTAGTTGAAGTTGAGCCGCACCCAGCCGGGCTTGACGCCGTGGACGCCGGCAGCGGCGTGCTGGTCGTAGCCGTGGGATTGACCGTCGTCGATGTGCAGCAACCGGTGTCCGTAGGGACCTGCGCACGAGCACCCGCCGCGGGACTGGACGCCGAACAGGTCGTTGAGCACGGCGACGACGAAGTTGTGGTGCAGGAACCGCTTTCCGCACCGGATGCGGAACGACGCGATCGACAACCGGTCGGCGTGGTGGTTGCCGAGGATCTCGATGCCGGGTTCCTCCTCCCACTCGGCGAGGGCATGCCGCCACAGCCGTTCTTCGCGGGCTTGGATCACCTCGACGCCCACGGCGTCCTTGAGCGCGAACACCAGACCGGCGCGGATGGACTCGACGATCGCGGGAGTGCCGCCTTCTTCCCGCGCCACCGGGTCGTCGAGGTAGCGGTGGCCCCGGGGGTGGACGAACGCCACCGTGCCGCCGCCCGGAGTCGTGGGCACCCTGTTGGTGACCAGGTCACGGCGCACCACCAGCACGCCTGGTGTCTGCGGGCCGCCGACGAACTTGTGCGGTGACAGGAAGACGGCATCCTTGTGGTCACCGCGCCCCGGGGCGCTCTCGCGGACGCGGATGGCAACGTGCGGTCCGGCTGCCGCGTAGTCCCAGAAGGACAGTGCGCCGTGTTCGTGCAGCAGTGCGGCGACGCTGTCGGTGTCGGTCAGCACGCCGGTCACGTTGGAGGCGGCGGAGAAGCTGCCGATCCGCACCGGGCGGTCGGCGTGGCGGACCAGTTGCCCGCGCAGCTCGGCGATGTCGACCTGTCCGCGGTCGTCTTCGCCGATGACCACGACGTCCGCTGTGGACTCGCGCCACGGCAGCTCGTTCGAATGGTGTTCGTAGGGGCCGACGTACACGACCGGCCTCTCCTCACGCGGAATTCGTTCTGCGAGGGAGTACTTCTCGTCCAGGCCCGCGGGCAGCCGGATCTCCAGGATTCCGATGAGTTTGGTGACCGCGGCGGTTGCACCGGAGCCGCAGAAGACCACGAGGTCGTCCTCCGTCCCGCCGACCGAGTCGCGGATGAGCTGCCTGGCCTGCTCCCGCAACCGGGTGGTGTACCGGCCGGTGTCGGAACTCTCGGTGTGGGTGTTGGCGTAGCGGGGCAGGACGCGCGCGCGGATGAAGTCCTCGACGAAGTCCAGCGCCCTGCCCGACGCGGTGTAGTCCGCGTAGACGATCCTTCGCGGCCCGTAGGGGCCGTCGAACACCTCGTCGTCGCCGATCAGCCCGTGCCGAATGCGGTCGAGTAGCGGCGCGTCCGGTGGACTGGAGATCTCGCCGATCACTTTCCCTCCTCTTCCGGCCGTGATGGCGGAGATCGGGCCGAGTGGTCGTGGTGAGGTGGCACAGCCTCGCAGCGCTGTGGCAACGCGCTGGCGCTTCTGGTGTGTCTCGACTCGACGGTGGACGGCATCGCGCTGATCGAATCGGTTGCGGGCCGGATGAGCGGACTACCACGACAGTACGGGAATTCCTCCGCAGGTGTCGTGTCGGCCACATGTACCGGATCGGGTTCAGGCGGCTGACTCGTGACATCGAATGTCACTTCGTAAGATCAGCAGGACGGACCACCGCGAAACTTCAAGTGAGGTGTTCAGTGACATCGGACGAGACGGCGTCGACGGCCAGCGTGCAGACCAGCGACCACGGCGGCGTGCTCGTCGTGGTGATCAGCGGCGAGCTCGACATGGTCAGCGTGGATGCGGTCGGGACGGCCCTGTTCGATCACCTGGGCACGAGTCCGGACGGCATGGTGGTGGAGCTGGCCGTGGACTTCATGGGCTCGTCGGCGTTGTCGATGCTGCTCAAGCTGTACGGGCAGGCACAGAGCAATGGCGTGGGGTTCGCGATCGTCGCGGCTCAAGCCGCGGCCGCCCGTCCCCTGATGGCCAGTGCCTTGAGCCAGGTGCTGCCGCTGGCTGAGTCGGTGGACGAGGCTGTGGAGCTGGCCAGGAAGCAGCAGCCCGCTCAGTGATCGTGCGGGAGCACAGGCCGTGACCAGTCGGTGCGAGGGTCGGACCTCGCCCTCGAAGGAACTCGCGCACGGCTGGTGTTCGGCCGTGCGCGAGTTCCGCGCCCCTGGGCGGCTGAGACGTCCGGGCCCGCGTCACCCGGCAGAGTCGTGCCCTGAGCCGATCCGGTCCAGTTCTGCCAGGTCTTCACCGGAGAGCCGGGTTCCCGCGCCCGCGATGTTCTCGGTCAGGTGCGCCACCGACGAGGTGCCGGGGATGAGCAGGATGTTCGGCGATCGGTTCAGCAGCCAGGCCAGGGCGACCGACATCGGCGTCGTGCCCAGCCGCGAGGCGACTGCCGACAGCGCGGAGGACTGCAACGGGCTGAACCCGCCGAGGGGGAAGAAGGGCACGTAGGCGATGCCCTGGCCGGCGAGCTCGTCGATCAGCCGGTCGTCGTGCCGGTGGGCGAGGTTGTACATGTTCTGCACGCACACGATCGGCGCGATCGCCTGCGCTTCGGCCACCTGTTCGGCGGTGGCGTTGGAGACGCCGAGGTGTCGGATCAGGCCTTCGTGCTGAAGCTCGACCAGAGTGCCGAACGCCTCGGCGAGTGAGCCGGGCTGCGGTCCCTCGGCATTGCCGAGCCGGAGGTTGACCAGGTCGAGCCGGTCGAGGCCGAGGGTTTCCAGGTTCTCGTGCACGGCGCGGCGCAGGTCCTCTGGCCGTCGGGCCGGGGGCCAGCCGCCCTGCTCGTCGCGGTTCGCGCCGACCTTGGTGACGATGTGCAGCGATTCGGGGTAGGGGTGCAGTGCCTCGCGGATCAGCTCGTTGGTGACGCGCGGTCCGTAGGCGCCGGAGGTGTCGATGTGGGTGATGCCGAGGTCGACGGCCGTGCGCAGGACGGCAAGCGCGCCGTCGTGGTCGGCAGGCGGGCCCATCACCCACGGTCCCGCCAACTGCATGGCGCCGTATCCGAACCGGCTGACGGTCAGATCGCCCAGGGACCAGGTGCCACCGGGCAGGAGAACAGCGTTCGTGCTCATGTCGCCGATCGTCGTCCGCGGCCGCGCGAAGCGCCAAGACCGATGCGGTGCGCTGTGATACTCGGGGGGTATCACAGCAGATCGAAGTGGTCTTGGACAAGATCACCCACGCGGACGCACCCTCGGCTCGTCACCTGAGAAGGCACGTGCTGAAGGAGCTG
>JASLAV010000996.1 GCA_030146905.1 Lentzea sp.
AGCGACGCGGGCTTGACGCACTGCGAGTACCACTGGATGCCGTGCGTGCTCATGCCGCGCAGCTGGATCGGCTGCCCGTACTGGTTGCACAGCTTCACGCCGCACACCCGCAGCTGCCCGTTGACGTCCGCGGGCCGCCCGACGCCGGTGGCGCCGGTGTCGACGGTGAGCCGGTCGAGGTTCGGCCCGCCGTTGGCCGTGGTCGCGGCGACGCGCACGCGGTTCGCGCCGGCGGTCAGCGACGCGGTCGCGGAGCCGGTGCCCCACGTGGACCACGCGCCGGTGCCGGGGAACGCCACGCTCACGCCGGCCGAGCCGTTGACGGTGACGCTCACCGGCCGGTTGGCGGTGGTGCCGTTGGCGTAGCGGAAGGACAGGGTCGCGGGGCCCGCCGCGGCGGCGTTCACGGTGAACTCGACGTACGCGCCGGACTCGTTGTCGTAGTTGACGAATCCGCTGCCGGTGTAGCCCGCGTGGTTGGACTCGACCAGGCCGTCGGAGATCGTCGCGCTCTCCGCCTGGTGCTCGGTGACGGCCGCCGCGCCGACGTCCGCCGAGGCCGTGGGCACGGACAGGACGGCCGCGACGAGCGGGGCCAGGAGGGTCAGGACGGGCCATCGGGGTGCCACAGGGAGCCTCCCACGGTTCAGGGGTCGGGTTGGAACACGGTGGCGGCGGTTCAGTTAGGAAAGTTTCCGATCTGTTGCGTGGATCACAGCACCCCGGGACACCCGCTGTCAACGGTTCGGGAAGCCGCGCGAAGGCCCGGTTCAGGACACCGGGGCCGGGCTCGCGGCCCGGCGGGCGCGCAGGTGGGTGCTCGCGCTCCACGCCGACACCAGGCCGGGCAGCAGCACGTGCCACGGCAGGCGGGCCAGCACGTCACGGCGCACGGTCAGCACGATCCGGCCGGACGCGCCGCCGTCCAACCACACCACCCGCAGCGGCACGTCGCCCGACACGTCGTCGAGGGAGGCGAGCGACACCAGGCAGGAGGGCAGCGCCAGCCGCTGGACGCACGACTCGGCGGTGAAGCCG
Organism: Lentzea sp.; assembly: GCA_030146905.1. The sequence continues at coordinate 1,039 of JASLAV010000996.1, forward strand.
TCGGCGCGCAGCACCTCGTGCCGCACGAACAGGGACCGCACGGCGGCGACCAGGCGCCGTTCACCCAGCTCAGCGCGCACCTGGATGGTCATGGACTCGTACCCGGCGGTCGCGACAGGCCGTGTGGACACTCAGCGCCTTCCTCGGTTAGGGAAGGCTAAGTTAGCACTAGTAGTCGTCGCCGCCGAAGAACGTTTCCTCCAGCCGGTCCGCCGTGCCCGCGAGCAGCGCCAGCGGTTCGGTGAACTCGTGGATGTCCAGGTCCGTCAACGGCAACGAGTGCCGCAGCACGACGTGGTCGCCCATGATCGCCGCGCCGCACGCGATGGTCGAGTTGCCGACCTCGGTGAGGAACGCGTGCAGGTCGACGTTCGACGCCAGCCCGATCGGCGAGGCGATCTGCACCCACTCGTGCAGCTTGTCGAGCACCTCGCGGACCAGGATGATCACCTGGGTCCGCTCGTCGTCCTCGTCGTACTGCTCGAAGTTGAACAGGATCCGGATCTCGTCCTCGTTCTCCGCGATCACGTCATAGGTGTCGTGCACGTACGCGGACAGGTCGCCCCAAGTGGCCATGCCGATCACCCTACGGGCGCGACCACCGCCCACACCGCATCACCGACCAAGTCCGACGCCTCGGCCAGGTCGAGCACGCCCATCAGGTAGCGCCGGGCGCACTCGTGCGCGGGCCCCATCACCACGGGGTCCAACGCCCACAACGGGATCCGGCGCAGCTCCCCCGCCGCCATGCGTGCGGCGAACCAGCGGGCGACCGGCTCGAACACCTCCGCCTTCACGGCGGGGACGGCGGTGGACGGCGCGGCGTAGAGGAAGCGGGCCCGGCCGGGGTGCTCGACGACCCACTCCAGGTACCGCGCCACCACCGCCCGCACGGCCCTCTCCGCGTCGTCGACGTCCAGCGCGGGCGCCATCGCCGCCACGCAGTGCGCGAAGCTCTCCCCGTACAGCACGGCGAGCAGGCCGGCCCGGCTGCCGAAGTGGTGGTACACGCTGCCGTTGGACACCCCCGACCGGGCGGTCAGCGCGCTGATCGTGACCGCGTCGAGCCCTCCCTCGTCGACCAGCGCGAGGGCCGCGTCGAGCACTGCCCGCCGACCAGTCGATCTCACGGGGTTAGAGTACCGCTCTAGAGCGTCGCTCCCCAGGAGGTCACCGTGGCCCGTTCCATCCCCGATCTGCTGCGTGAACGCGTGCGCGAGACCCCGGACGCCGAGGCGCTGCGCCACCGCACCGGCGCCGAGTGGACGTCGCTGACCTGGGCCGAGGTCGGCGAGCAGGTGCGCAGGCGGGCGCTGGGCTTCCGCGCGCTCGGCGTGCGGGACGAGGCCCGGGTCGCGATCATGGCGGCCACCAGCGTGGACTGGATCCTCACCGACCTGGCCGTGCTCGCCGCCGGTGGCGTGACGACGACCATCTACCCGAGCAGCACGCCGGACGTCGTCGCGCACATCGTCCGCGACTCGGAGAGCGTGCTCGTGGTCGCCGACCCCGAGCTGGCGGGCAAGGTCGACGCGAAGGTCGTCACGACGGACTGGGAGCCGGACGAGGTCGACGGCGACTACGACGCGATGGTGGACGAGCTTCGCGTCGACCTTGCCCGCCAGCTCGGGGTCGGCGACCACGAGCACGCTCTCCGAGTCGCGGACGATGTGCGCGACGACGTC
>JASLAV010000997.1 GCA_030146905.1 Lentzea sp.
CGGACCTGCCGCGGTGTCGCGCCGACGGCCCGCAGCAACGCGAACTCGCGGCGGCGTTGCTCGACGCTCAGCGCGAGCGTGCTGGCCACCACGAACATCGCGACGAGCACCGCGTACCCGCCGAACGACCCCGCCAGCACCGCGAGCATCGACTTGGTCTTGCTGACGTCCTCGAACTCGGCGGCGCTGCGGTCCGCGCCCGACGACACCGCGACGTGGTCGTTCCCCAGCACCTCGTCCAGCCGGTCGGCGAGGCCGACGGCACCCGGCTCCGCCAGCACGCCGACGGCGCTCACCTGGTCCGGCCGTCCCGCCAGGTCCGCCGCCTTCGCGGAGCTGAAGAACAGAGCGGCCTGCCGGTCGGTCCGCGCCTCGGCGACACCGGCGACCCGGTACGTGGCGGGCACCGAGCGGGTCATGACCCTGACCTCGCCACCGACCCACGTGCCGGCCCGCACCGCGAGCGCCGAGTCGAGCACGACCTCGTCGCCCGCCCTGGGCTCGCTGCCCTCCTTGAGCGTGTAGGGCGCCAGCACGGCCGACTCCCAGTTGTGGCCGAAGGAGGGCTTGTCCGCGAGCGGCTGCCCGTCCGGCCCGACCACCACGGCGGGAAAGGTCCGCTCGGCGACCGCGGCGCGCACACCGGGCACCGCGGCGATCTTGCCGGTCAGCGCGGCCGGGATCGTCGTCTGCTCGGAGGCGTGCTCGAACGTGAGGAAGTCGGCATCCGGCGGCCGCACGGTCCGGTCGGCGGTGACGACGACGTCGGCGGCCGCGTAGCGCTGGGTCGGCACGCCGCCGCGGAAACCGGACTCCATGAGGATCCCGCAGGCCGCGACGAGCGCGGTGCCGCACAGGACGGCGACGAACGCGCCGATGAACCCGGCGGTGCGGGACTTGACGGTCTGCCAGGCGAGGGTCAGCACGGTCGGTCACTCCTCATGAACGGTTTCGCGGACGCGACCGCCACCGCCGCCGCGCAGGCCGGCGGTTCCGCGGTCAGCACCTGTCCCAGGACCGGGACGTGGCTCACGACGTCCGCCAGGTCCAGGCTCGGCGCCTGCCCCGGCGGGGGCACGTGACCGGAACCGGTCACCAGGTCGACGCCCACGCTCACCACTCCCCGAGGTGGGTCATGCGCTCGGCCACCTTCTCCGGCGTCGGCGAGGCCAGCTCCCCCGCCAGCCGCCCGTCCGCCAGGAACAGCACGCTGTGCGCCGCCGAGGCCGCGACCGGGTCGTGCGTCACCATCAGCACGGTCTGCCCCATCTCGTCCACGATGGACCGCAGCAGCCCCAGCACCTGGTGCGCCGTCCGCGAGTCCAGCGCCCCGGTCGGTTCGTCGGCCAGCACCACCTCCGGCCGGGCCACCAGCGCACGTGCGATCGCCACCCGCTGCTGCTGCCCGCCGGAGAGTTCGGATGGGTGCCGGGAGAGGTGTCCGTCGAGTCCCACCCGCCCGACGACCTCGCGCAGCCACCCGGCGTCGGCCGTGCGGCCCGCGAGGCGCAGCGGCAGGGTGATGTTCTGCTCGACGGTCAGCGACGGCAGCAGGTTGTAGGCCTGGAAGACGAACCCGATCCGGTCGCGGCGCACCTCGGTGAGCGCCGCCTCCTTCAGGCCGCCGAGATCGGTGTCGCCGAGCAGCACACGACCGGACGTCGGCCTGTCCATGCCCGACGCGCAGTGCAGGAAGGTGCTCTTGCCCGACCCGGACGGGCCCATCACGGCGGTGAAGGTGCCGCGCCGGATGCCGACGGTCACCTCGTCCAGCGCCGTGACCGCACCACCACCCGAGCCGTACACCTTCCGCACCGCCTGCAACGACAGCGCGTCTGCACCCATCACGTTCTCCTTGGCTCGCAACGACTTCCGTGGAAGAACGTAATTTCGGAGCGCCGGGAGATCGATCACGCAGACTGCCGGGACGGAGGTGGAGCCTGCTCCACCCGTGTGACGGGTTCGTCGAGCCGGACAGATCGGGGAGGTCAGATTCGTCGGCCACGACGAGGTGTCGGCACGGGCGCCGACCCTAGGTTTGCGGGTGACCGGAGTCACGTCGACGTGGATGAGGCGCGGATGTCCAAGCTCAACGAGATCAGCGACTGGCTGCAGGAGAACCTGCCGCGACTGGTGGCCGAGTACGACGTGCCCGGCGCGAGTGCGGCCGTCTTGGCGGGCGACGACGTCGTCGAGGCCGCCGCGGGTGTGCTCAACAAGAACACCGGTGTCGAGACCACGACCGACTCGGTGTTCCAGGTCGGCTCGATCACGAAGGTCTGGACGGCCACGCTCGTGATGCAGCTCGTCGACGAGGGCCTGCTGGAACTCGACGCGCCCGTGCGCAGGTACCTGCCCGGCTTCCGCGTCGCCGACGAGGACGCCGCCGCGCGCATCACCGTGCGGCAGCTGCTCAACCACACGGCGGGCTTCGAGGGCGACCTCTTCACCGACACCGGTCGCGGTGACGACTGCGTGGAGAAGTACGTCGCCACGCTGCACGACACGCCTCAGCTGTTCCCGCCCGGCGAGATGTTCAGCTACAACAACGCCGGCTACTGCGTGCTCGGCCGGATCGTGGAAGTGCTGCGCGACAAGCAGTACGACCGCTGCCTGCGCGAGCACCTGTTCACGGGTCTCGGCCTCACCCGCGCCGCGACGAGCGCCGACGAGGCGATCATGTTCCGCGCCGCCGTCGGGCACCTCACGCCGGACGAGGACGCCGGGCCGCAGGTCGCGCCGATCTGGTCGCTGGTGCGGTCGAACGCGCCCGCCGGATCGATGCTCGCGATGAGCGCGGGCGACCTGCTGAAGTTCGCGCGGATGCACATGACCGACGGCGCCGGCGTGCTCTCACCGGACAGCGTCCGCGCCATGCGGGAGGTCCAGGTGCAGGTGCCCGACCTGGCGCTCATGGGTGACGCCTGGGGTCTCGGGTGGGAGATGTTCCACTACCCGCAGGCGACGGTCATCGGTCACGACGGCGGCACGATCGGGCAGAACGCCTTCCTGCGCCTGGTTCCCGAGCACGGCGTCGCGATCGCGCTGCTGACCAACGGCGGCAAGACGATCGACCTCTACCAGGCGATCTTCCGGCACGTGCTGCGCGAGCTCACCGGCGTCGAGCTGCCCGCGATGCCCCAGCCGGCCGAGCAGCCGGAGCGGCTCGACGGCGAGCGGTTCGCCGGCGTGTACGTGTCGTCGGTCGCCGAGCGCGTGATCACGCAGGACGAGGACGGCCGGATCTGGATGGAGCTCGTGCCCAAGGGGATCATGGCCGAGGTCAGCCCGGAGTCCGCAGGCAGGACCGAGCTGGTGGCGTGGCGCGACGACACCCTGGTGGCCGCGGAACCGGTGCACGGTGTCCACATGCCGCACGCGTTCGTCGGCGACGACGGGCACGGACGCGCGCTCTACCTGCACACCGGCCGTGCCGACCGTCGGGTGGCCAGGTGACAGGACCTGCCATCCGGGAAGCCTTCGCGGACGTGGGCGTCGAGGGGTTCGTCCACGCCCGCGAGGTCGGCGTCGAGGACGGCAGGGAAGCCGGCCTCGGCGCCGACCACCAGGTCGTGCTCGCGTCGGTCTTCAAGATCCCCGTCGCCGTGGCCTTCGCGGAGGAAGCGGCGTCGGGACGGCTCGACGAGACCGGACGGACACGGGTGACGTCCCGCTACCGGATCGGCGGGATCGGCACCGCGGGGTGCGCCGACGACGTCGAGATGAGCTGGCGCGACCTGGCGTCGTTCATGATGACCATGAGCGACAACGCCGCGACGGACGTCGTGTTCCACCGCGTCGGCCAAGCCGCTGTCGACGCCGTGCTCGTCAGGACGGGGCTGAGCCGCACCCGGATCATGGGCTGCTGCGAGGACCTGTTCGCGTCGGTGTCCGCCGAGCTGGGCACCGACGACGTCGGCGACGCTCTCGAGAACCCGACGTGGGAGCGCTTCCGGAAGCTGTCCACCTTGGACCCCGAACGCACGACCTCCTCGACACCTAGGGAGATCACCACGTTGCTGGACGCCATCTGGACCGATCGCGCGGCCTCACCACCGGCGTGCGAGAAGGTCCGGTCGATCATGGCCCAGCAGGTCTGGCCGCACCGGCTCGGCTCCGGTTTCCCCGCCGACGTCCGGATCGCCGCCAAGACCGGCACGTTGCCGAGCGTGCGCAACGAGGCCGGAGTCGTCACCTACCCCGACGGACGCCGTTACGCCGTAGCGGTGTTCACGCGTTCCCAGTCGCTCGACCTCCGGCAACCCGCCGTCGACGCGGTCATCGGCCGCGCCGGACGTCTCGCCGTCGACCACCTCCGGAGCCCATCATGAAGCGTGCGGTAGCCCTGTTCGGAGCCGTTGTCCTGACCACCTCCGCCTGCGGGACCTCGGGGAACTCCGGGTCCGGCAACCAGGCCCTCGCCGACGGCAAGACGTTCACCATGTCGATCGGAACGGATCCGGGCACCCTGGATCCCGCGCTCACGGTCCTGTCCGCGGCCCGCTCGATCGGCCGGTTCCTCTACGCGGGGCTGATCGAGCGGACCACCGAGGGCGACATCGTCTCCGGGCTCGCCGAGAAGTGGGACGCGACGACCACCACCGCGACCTTCACGTTGCGCCAGAACCTCACCTGCGCCGACGGCGCACCGCTCACCGCCGGAGACGTCGCGGCGAACATCACGTTCGCCGGCGACCCGGCGAACAAGTCCGCGCTGACCGGGCTGCAGGTCGCGGCGGGCACGACGGCGACGGCGGACGAGGCGGCCCGCACCGTCACCGTCACCAGCGGCGCGCCGGACGCGTTCCTGCTGACGAACATCGGCACGCTGCCGATCGTGTGCGCGAAGGGCATGGCCGACCGCGCGCTGCTGGCCAAGGGCGAGCAGGGCACCGGCATGTTCAAGATCACCGAGATCGCGCCGAACGACCGCTACACCATGGAGCGCCGCAAGGACTTCGCGTGGGGACCCGGTGACTGGCAGCAGAACCAGCCCGGCCTGCCGGACAAGGTAGTGGTCAGGGTGATCCCGAACGAGACCACCGCGGTCAACCTGCTGCTGCAGGGCCAGCTCACCGCCGCCCAGATCGTCGGACCCGACCAGGAACGCCTGCTGGCGCAGAAGGTCGACCACGTGGACGGCGCGACGCCGCTGGGAACGCTGACGTTCAACCAGGCGGAAGGACATCCCGGCAAGGACCCCGCTGTGCGCCGCGCGCTCGTCCAGGGGCTCGACCTCAACCAGGTCGGCAAGGTGCTGACCAGTGGCAAGGGCAAGCCGTCCCAGAGTCTCGTGACCGTCCAGCCACGGCCGTGCACCGGGGACAACGTCGGCCCGAACCTGCCGAAGTTCGACAAGGCCGCGGCGACGTCGGCGCTCGACGCGGCGGGCTGGAAGGCCGGGACCGACGGCACGCGGGCCAAGGACGGCAGGCAGCTGTCGGTCAAGCTGCTCCAGCCGACCGTCGCCGGGCCGACGCTCACCTCGGCCGCCGAGCTCATCCAGCAGACGTGGCAGGGCATCGGCGTGAAGGTGGAGATCGCGCCCGTCGACTCGGCCGGTGTCAACCAGGCGCTGTTCGACACCGGCGCGTGGGACGTGTCGATGGCACCGTTGACGCTCTCGCTGCCGAGCCAGCTGACGCCGTTCGCGTCCGGCGCGGTGCCGCCGCAGGGCGTGAACTTCGGCCACATCGCCAACGCCGAGTTCGACGCGGAGTCGAAGCAGGCCGCCTCCATGGCGGACAAGGACGGGTGCGAGCACTGGAACAAGGCAGAGGCCGCGCTGGTGAAGGACGCCAGCTTCATCCCGTACTACGACTCCGTGCTGCCCGTGTTCGTCAAGGGCGCCAAGTTCACGATCAGCAGCAGCCCCGACCCGACGTCGATCCGGATGCTCGCGTCATGATCAAGGTGCAACGGGTGGAGGGCGGCAGCAGCACGTGGCTGCCCTTCGCCCGGCGGCGGGCCGTGCGGTTCCTCACCTCGCTGTGGGTGCTCGTGACCGCGGCGTTCCTGATGATCCACCTGATCCCCGGCGACCCGGTCCGCGAGTCGCTCGGCCTCACCGCGCCACCTGACGTCGTCGCCTCGCGGCGCGCGGCGCTGGGCCTGGACGACCCGTTGCCGGTGCAGTACTGGCGCTACCTGACGGGTGTCTTCCGCGGTGAGCTCGGCACCTCGCTGATCAGCGGCACCCCGGTGTCCGACCTGATCGGCGACCGGCTGCCCGCGACCGTGCAGCTCGCGGTTCTGGCGTTCCTGTTCGTGATCGTCGTGGCGGTGCCGGTGGGTGTCGTGATGGCGATCCTGACCAAGGGCGGTCGACGCCGCGGTGGCGAGCTCGGGTTCACCTCGACGAGCGTGGTGCTCGCGGCGATCCCGGAGTTCCTGCTCGCGGTGGGGCTCGTGAGCCTCTTCGCGGTGTCGCTGAACCTGTTCCCGGTGGCGGGCAACGACGCGCCGGGCTCGTGGGTGCTGCCGGTGCTGGCGCTGGCGATCGGACCGGCCGCCGTGCTGGCCAGGATCGTCAGGGTCGAGCTGCTCTCCGTGCTGGGCAACGACTTCGTGCGGACGGCGCGGGCCAAGCGGCTGCCGGCACGGCTGGTGTACCTGCGCCACGCGCTGCCCAACGCCGTCACCGCGACCCTGACCCTCGGCGGCATGCTGCTGGGCGCGCTGGTCGCCGGGACCGTGCTGGTGGAGAACGTGTTCGCCTGGCCGGGGCTGGGGTCGACGATCGTCGGCTCGATCCAGCAGAAGGACTACCCGGCGGTGCAGGGCATCGTGCTGGTCTACGGCGCGGGCGTGCTGCTGGTGAACCTGCTCGTGGACGTGGCGCTGGCGTTGCTCGATCCCCGTTCGACGATCAGGGAGGCCTGATGCGCGCCGCACTCCGCTCCCCCGTCGGCCTGGCGTCGGCGGTGCTCCTCGTCCTGCTGCTCCTGCTGGCGGTCTTCGCACCGGTGCTGTGGGGCGACCGCGCCGCCGCGATCGACACCGACGCGTTGCAGCAGGGCCCGTCCGCCGACCACCTGCTCGGCACCGACCAGCTCGGCCGCGACATCTTCTACCGCGTCCTGGTCGCGACCCGGCTGACGATCGGCCTGGCCCTGCTGGCCACGCTGATCGGTGTCACGACGGGCCTCGTCCTGGGATCGGTGCCGTCGGTGCTGCCGCGGTGGGCGGCTCGTGCCGTCACCTCGGCGGTGAACATCGCGGTCGCGTTCCCCGGCCTGCTGCTGGCGCTGTTCTTCGCCGTCATCTTCGGCACCGGCACGACCGGCGCGGTGCTCGCCATCGCGTTCGCGATCGCCCCGTCGTTCGCGCGGCTCACCCAGACGCTGACCGCCTCGGTCAGCGGGCGCGACTTCATCAAGGCAGCCAGGGTGTGCGGGGTCGGCAGGTTCCGCCTCCTGGTCCGGCACGTCCTGCCGAACATCGCAGAGCCCCTGGTGATCAACGCGACCCTGGCGGCGGGGTCCTCGCTGACCGCGTTCGCCGGCCTGTCGTTCCTGGGCATCGGTGTCCAGGCACCGTCCTACGACTGGGGAAGGCTGCTCGGCGAGGGCCTGAGCCGCATCTACATCACCCCCGCGCCCGCCCTGGGTCCCGCGGTCGCCGTCGTGCTCGCCGGTCTGGCGTTCAACCTGTTCGGCGAGGCCGCCGCGTCCGTGGCCGGCGGCAGGGAGCAACCCAGGGGTCGTGCCGTACCGCACCACGAGTCCACTGTGGAGGACCCGGACGACGGCCTGCTGACCGTGCGGAACCTGCACGTGACGTTCCCCGGTGGCATCACGCCGGTGCGCGGGGTGTCGTTCACCGTCCACAACGGAGAGATGATCGGCGTGGTCGGCGAGTCGGGGTCGGGCAAGAGCCTCACGGCCCTCGCCGTGTCCCGCCTGATCGAACACCCCGGCCACGTGACGGCGGACCGGCTCGACTTCGACGGCAACCCGCTGCGTTCGACGTCGGACCGCGACCTCGGCACCAAGCTGGCGATGGTGTTCCAGGACCCGATGACGTCGTTCAACCCGACCCGCCGCATCGGCGGCCAGCTCGCCGAGGTGTCCGAGGTCCACCAGGGACTCTCGCGCAAGGCGGCGTGGAAGAAGGCCGCCGACCGCCTGCGCGCCGTGCGCATCCCCGAGCCCGAACGGCGCGTGAAGCAGTACCCGCACGAGTTCTCCGGCGGCATGCGGCAGCGCGCGATGATCGCGATGGGCCTGATGGGCGAACCACGCCTGGTGATCGCCGAC
>JASLAV010001023.1 GCA_030146905.1 Lentzea sp.
CCGCGGTCCTGGTAGGCGCGGATCAGCGCGTCCGGCACCGCCGCGCCGCCGCACAGCAGCACCCGCAACGACGACAGGTCGGCGGTCGGCCAGCGCGGTGACGCGACGACGTCGGCGAACATCGTGGACACCCCGAACATCAGCGTCACCTCGTGCTTCTCGACGAGGTCGAGGCAGGTGCCGACGTCCCAGCGCGGCGTGATCACGCTGTGCCCGCCCTTGACGAACGTGGGCAGCAGCGTCTGGGCGAGCGCGGCCACGTGGAAGAGCGGGGCCGCCACCAGCGCGACGTCGTCGGTGGCGAGGTCGACGCCGATCATCAGGTTGAAGGTGTTCCACAGCAGGTTGGCGTGGGTGAGGACCGCGCCCTTGGGCCTGCCGGTGGTGCCGGAGGTGTAGAGGATCAACGCCGGCGAGCCGATGTCGACGGGAACGTCCAGGACCTCGTCGGAACCACCGGCGAGCCAGTCCTCGTACTCGTCGAGCGAGACGGTCCGCGGGTGCTCCACGACGTGCGACGGCGCGTGGACCAGCACGTGCGCGCCGCAGTCGCCGAGCTGGTGGCCCAGCTCGGCGGGGGTGAGCCGGAAGTTCAGCGGGACGAAGACCGCGCCGAGCTGGTGGGCCGCGAACATCGTCTCGGCGAACGACGGGTGGTTGGGGCCGAGGTACGCGACGCGGTCGCCGTCGCGCACCCCGAGCTCCCGCAACCGCCACGCGAGCCGGGTCGTGCGGACCGCCAGCTCCCCGTAGGTGGTGGAGACGCCGTCGTAGGTGAACGCCCTACGCCTCGGCGCCATGCGGGCGCGGCGGTGTGGCCAGCTGCCCAGTCCCGCGTTCCGCATCCCCGTCTCCCGTCAGGCTCGTCCGGTTGGTCTCGTGCAGCGTCAGCGTGCACACCACGGTGAGCAGGCAGAACGCCGCGAGGATGAACGGGATGGCGCCGGTGCCGGCCGTGCTCTGCACCTGCGCGAACAGCAGCGGCGCGAACCCCGCGCCCAGTCCCGCGAGCTGGTAGCCGAGCGAGGCGCCGGTGTAGCGGCTGCCGGTGCTGAACAGCTCGCTGTAGAGCGCGGCGAGCGGCCCGTACATCATCGGGTGGATCACGGCCTGGCCGAGCACGAGCGCGATCACGATGAAGCCGTTGTCCACCAACGGGAACAGCGCGAACCCGAACCCGGCCATGAGCACGGCGCCGACGAGGACGACGGGCCTGCGCCCGAACCTGTCCGACGTCGCAGACCAGGCGATGATGCCGATCACCGCGAGCGCGGAGGACAACGTCAGCGCGTTGAGGATCCCCTGCCTGCTGTTGCCCGCCTGGACGCCGTACGCGAGCACGAACGTCGTCAGCGTCGACTGCGCGACGAACGCGGCGAGGCCGACACCGACGGCGAGCAGCAGCGTGCGCGGGTGGTGGCGCAGCACGTCGACCAGGGGAGCGGAGGGGCGCTTCCGCTCCGCCTTGAACACCGGCGTCTCCTCGACCTTCAACCGCACGAACAGGCCGACGCCGAGCAGCACGAGGCTCAGCAGGAACGGCACCCGCCAGCCCCATTCGAGGAACGCCTGGTCTCCCACCAGCACGGCGGTGCCGCTGAGCGCGAGGGTCGACAGCACCATGCCGCACGGCGCGCCCGCGTTGGTGAAGCTCGCCCACAGGCCGCGCCGCGAGGTGGCGTGCTCCGCGGACATCAGGACCGCGCCGCCCCACTCGCCGCCGACCGAGATGCCCTGCAGGACGCGCAGCAGGATGAGACCGGCGGGAGCGAGCCAGCCGACCTGGGCGTAGGTGGGGAGCAGGCCGATCAGGAAGCTCGCCACCCCCATCAGGCTCATGGTGAGCACGAGCATCTTCTTGCGCCCCAGCAGGTCTCCGTAGTGTCCGAAGAGGACACCGCCGAGCGGGCGGGCGAGGTAGCCGGTCGCGAACGTGCCGAAGCTCGCGATCGTGCCGACCAGCGGGTCGAGCGAGGAGAAGAAGACCTTGTTGAACACGATCGCGGAAGCGGTGGCGTAGAGCAGGAAGTCGTAGTACTCGATCACGCTGCCGAGGAAGCTGGATGCGACGGCACGGCGCAACTGCGTTGTAGTCGCCATGACTTCACCTCACGCGTAGTGGCGGTAGACGCCGCGCGCGACGCACGCGGGCTTCTCGGAACCCTCGATCTCGACCGTGAAGTCGATGGTGACCTGCACGCCGTCGCCCGCGACCTCGTCGGCGGACACGACCTGGCCCTTCAACCGGATCTTGGCGCCGACCGGGACGGGCGCGGGGAACCGGACCTTCTCCAGCCCGTAGTTGATGCTCATCCGCACCCCGGAGACGGCGAGCAGCTCCGTCATCAACGGGATGAGCAGCGCCAGCGTGAGGTAGCCGTGCGCGATCGTCGTGCCGAACGGCCCGGTCGCGGCGCGTTCGGGATCGACGTGGATCCACTGGTGGTCGTCGGTGGCGGCGGCGAAGGTGTCGACGCGGCCCTGGTCGATCTGCAGCCAGTCCGTGTGGCCGAGGTCGCGGCCCGTCAGCGCTTTCAGCTCTTCGAGTCCGTGCACGGCGACGGTCATGCGTCCTCCTTGACGAGTCCGAGCAGACGAGCGGCGTTGAGCTTGAGGATCTTGGGACGGACCTCGTCCTTCACGTCCAGCGCCGCGAAGTCCGCGAGCCAGCGGTCGGGCGTGATCACCGGGTGGTCGGAGCCGAAGAGGACCTTGTCCTGCAACAGGGTATTGGCGTAGCGGACGAGCTGCGGCGGGAAGTACTTCGGCGACCAGCCGGACAGGTCTATGTGGACGAACGGTTTGTGCGTGGCGACCGCCAGCGCCTCGTCCTGCCAGGGGAACGACGGGTGCGCGAGCACGATCCTGAGGTGCGGGAAGTCGACGGCCACGTCGTCGACGAGCATGGGGTTGGAGTACCTCAGCCTGATGCCACCACCGCCGGGCACGCCGGCGCCGATCCCCGTCTGCCCACTGTGGAACAGCGCGGGCACGCCGAGCTCCTCGATCACCTCGTAGAGCGGGTAGGCCATCCTGTCGTCGGGGGAGAAGCCCTGCAGGCTGGGGTGGAACTTGAACCCGCGCACGCCGTGCTCCTCGACGAGCCTGCGCGCCTCCCTGACGGCGGCGCGGCCCTTCCACGGGTCGACGCTCGCGAACGGGATGAGCACGTCGGCGTGCTCGGCGCAGGACGCGGCGACCTCCTCGTTGGAGATGCGCGGGTGGCCGGTGGCGTGCTCGGCGTCGACCGTGAAGATCACCGCGGCCATCCGGCGCTCGCGGTAGATCCCGGCGGTCTCGGCGATGGTCGGCTGCCGGTGGCCCGCCTTGAAGAACTTCGCGGACGCCTCCATCAGCGCGGGGCTCAACGAGCTGTGGCCGTCACGGGAGATCTCGGCGTGCGTGTGGACGTCGATGGCGACAAGATCGTCGACGTTCATCTGGGGACTGGTCATGGCGCCACCGGAGCCGGGATGCCGTACGTCTCGGCCTCGAACTCGCCCCACCGCTCGGCGATCCGGGCCGCGTCCCAGCCGCCGTCGGCGAACAGGACCTGCTTCTCGGCGGGGTGCGCCCACAGCGCGAGCCGGTCGCCACCGATGCCGATCGCCTGTCCCGTGATGCCCTTCGCCGCGTCGGAGGCGAGGAACACGACCAGCCCCGCGACGTCCTCGACCGTGCCGAGGCCCTCGTCGCGGCGCACCCACGGCGGCAGCGGCGCCCCCGTCCGTTCGGACTCCTCGATCAGCGGCGCGAACACCGGGATCGTCTTCGTCATCTCGGTGGCGGCGACCGGCACGACCGCGTTGACGGCGATGCCCGACCGCGCGAGCTCCAGCGCCCAGGTCCGCGCCATGGCGGCGATCCCGGCCTTGGCCGCGGCGTAGTTGGTCTGCCCGAAGTTGCCGCGCTGGCCCGCCGGTGACGAGACCAGCACGAGGCTGCCGCCGGTGCCCTGCTCCCGCATCCGCACGGCCGCCGCGCGGGCGCACGTGAACGTGCCGCGCAGGTGCACGTTGATGACGGCGTCGAACTCGTCGTCGCTCATCTTCCACAGCACCCGGTCGCGCAGGATGCCCGCGTTGGTGACCAGCACGTCGAGC
>JASLAV010001160.1 GCA_030146905.1 Lentzea sp.
GATTAAATCGCTTGCGCTAGAACTCCGTGCGGTCAACTTTCTAGCGACCTGGGAGTACTTCAACAAAAGCTCGACCTACTACGACTGGATGGTGCGCGACTTCCTATCTGAGTTGGTCACGATGGCAGGCTACACCACTCAGATACCGGGAATAGAAGAGAAATGTAACTACGGTGACGCTTGGCTCAGTCGAGCAATAACGGCACGTGACCGAGCCATCAAGGCTTGCGGGTTCGAGTCGTCAGACAATGACTACTATGCCACTGTCGAGTGGAAGAAGATCTTTGGGGCCAAGTATGAGTACTAGACGCAGCTCCAACTCCGACCCAAACGTGCAGGCAATTCGGGAAAGCTTTGGCCGGGTCGTCTATTCCCACAAGACTCACGAGAAGGCACGCGAGATGCAGTCGCGCCGCGCAGTTCTCGTTAAGTGGGTGAATATCGTCTTGACAACCGTGACTTCCGCAACCTTGCTGAGCACAGTAATCACCAATCAGCGAGCGCTCTTGTATGTGAGTGCGGCGCTTTCGGCCGCATCATTGATGTTTGTAATATTCCAGCTTAGCTTCGATCCAGGCAAAGAGGCCGAGCGCCACCGCTCGACGGCGAAGGAACTGTGGTACGTCCGCGAAAAGTATATCCACCTCCTAACGGACATCAAGGACAATCCCACAGGCGTGGACATCGCACGTCGTCGGGACGAATTAGTCGATGAGCTGAAATCAATATACAAGCTAGCGCCGGATACTTCCGGCAGAGCGTACAAGCGGGCACAGAAGGCGCTCCAGCTCAACGAAGAGATGACCTTCAGCAATAATGAAATAAATGAGTTCTTGCCTGAGGGTCTGCACATCAAGGGACCGGAAGGAAAGTAGCGGAACTCGATGCCTGATGGTGGCCGAGCCCGAAACTTCGTACGGCGGTAAGTTTCTTGCTTACACAAAGCGCCCCGATCAATTGCTCGACCAGGGCGCCAAACGCCTGTCCTTACAGGCTCACGTAAAGGTCAGCGGCTCTGGCCGTCCTTCGTTGCGTTCCTGCGCCACTTTGGAGCGAGGTCAAGCAGCCGCTTCACTTGTGGGGTTGGGTTCAAAAGCCCTTTCGTTAGCGCAGCCATGAACTCATCATTAGAACCTGCGGAAACGTCGCCGTCGGGGTGCGAAAGCCCTCCCGTCTCTTCCGCAGTGTGACCAGCACGAACAGGGTGGCCCACCAATCGGTGGGCCACCCTGTTGCGTTCCGGTCCGCCTGATTCCTGGCAGGTCCGTGCTGGTGTGGCGAGTGGTTGCTGGTCGGCGACCTGCGAGGCCAGGTTGGTTGCCAGACAGTTGCGACGGATCACGAGGGCGAGACCGGCAGCAACACCGGCTTCCGCACGCGGCCAGGGGCGGAATACCACACAGGTGTGCCGCCCCTGACCGTCCCGCTACCGGCGAGCCACCGCGAGCAGCCGGTGGCTGCCCACGCCGAACGCACCCCCATCGGTGTCGCCGTACAGCGAAACCGACCCGAACCCGGCGGCCTGGAGCATCCGGGTCAGCTCGCCGGCCGTGTAGACGTGCTGCACGCACTCGGACCGCTGCGTCCGCTCACCGTCCGTGAAGGTGAAGTCGATCAGCAGCCGCCCGGACGCCACGTCGTAGGTGTTCACGGCCACCATGTCGACGCCGCCCGCCGACATCCGGATCTCGCCCGGCAGCGAGGGCAGCAACGACTCGGCCGTGCAGCCGTAGTCGAGCACCAGCACCGGCGCGACGGCCGCCATGTCGGCGAGGAACCGCACCGAGCCGGCGTGTGACAGGTAGCCGAAGCTGTTGCCCATGCACAGCGCCAGGTCCGCGTCGAAGCCGAAGGAACTCAGCGACGACACGTCGCCCAGCCGCCAGTCCAGCGACGGGGCCAGCGAACGGGCGTGCGTGATGGCCTCGTCGGAGATGTCGAGGCCGGTGACCGTGTAGCCGCGGCTGGCCAGTTCGATGCTGTGCCTGCCGCTGCCGCACGGTGCGTCCAGCACGCGGGGACCGGCACCGAGGCCGGTCACGAAGTCGATCTCAGCCGCGGTCTGCGAGGGCTGCACGGCGCCGCGCCAGAACGAGTTGGCGAGATCGGTGAAGAAGGTGGTGTACCAAGTCAAGGTCGATGCTCCTGGTGATCGCACTGGAAGAAGGCGAGGTGTCACCGGGCACGGCGAGGGCACCCGGTGTGTCCGGGGGCTGCCATGGCATCGACCTCTTCTGCGTGTGCGCCAGAGAGCACCACTGAAGCACGGCTGAGCGGAAACCGGAACCGCTTTTCAGCCGGCGGAACGCGGCGAGGAGAAGCGGATCATGTTGCCGGACGGGTCGCGGAAGGCGCAGTCGCGGACGCCGTAGAACTGGTCGACGGGCTCCTGCAGCACCTCGGCGCCGGCCGCGCGGACCTGTTCGAACTTCGCGTCGACGTCGTCGGTCACGAAGATGACCCCGTGCAGCGATCCTTTGGCCAGCAACGCCCGCAGCGCCTCGTGGTCGGTCGGCGGCACTGGCGGGCCGATGCGGGACAGGCCGATCTCCAGGTCCGGCTGATCGGCTGGGCCGACGGTGAGCCAGCGGTAGTCCTCGACCTGCTGGTCGGTGCGGACCTCCAGACCGAGGACGTCGCGGTAGAACTTCAGCGCCTCGTCCTGGTCGTGGACGAAGAGGAACGTGTGCGAGAGCTTCATGGGACGAGAACCTAGGCAGCTCAGGGAGCAGGCGCTTCTCGAAACCTGCTCGGTCGCGTGAGACCGG
>JASLAV010001164.1 GCA_030146905.1 Lentzea sp.
CCGGCCGCCGGGCTGACGGTGCTGGTGGCGGACGCCGTGGGACGGCACGGGATCCAGGCCCTGGGCGTGATCGTCCTGGGTGCGGGGCTGCTGCAGGTGGCGCTGGGCTTAGCCCGGTGCGGGCGGTGGTTCCGCGCGATCTCGCCGTCCGTGGTGCAGGGCATGCTCGCGGGCATCGGGCTCGTGCTCGTCCTCGGGCAGCTCAAGCCGATCGTGGCGTCACCCGTCGCACTGGCGCTGGGCCTGCTCACGGTCGTGATCATGCTGTTGTGGCAGCGCACACCGCTGCGGGTCGTGCCGGGAGTGCTGGTGGGTGTGGTCGTCTGCACCGCGGTGGCGGCGGTGTTCGCGTCCGAGGTCGACAAGATCGCGGTCGGCACGTTGTCGGCGGACGTGCACCTGCCGGACCTGTCGTTGCTGGACACCGGGGTCATCGGCACCGCGGTGGTGTTCGCGCTGGTGGCGTCCGCGGAGAGCATGTTCAGCGCCGCCGCCGTCGACCGCATGCACGACGGTCCGCGCACGCGGTACAACAAGGAGCTGGTCGCCCAGGGCGTCGGCAACACGATCTGCGGCCTGCTCGGCGCGCTGCCCATGACGGCGGTCATCGTGCGCAGCTCGGCGAACGTGGCCGCCGGGGCGCGCACCCGTGCCGCCAGGGTGCTGCACGGCGTGTGGTTGCTGGTGTTCGTGGTGCTGGCGCCGGGGCTGCTGACGTTGATCCCGGTCGCCGTGCTCGCGGCGGTCCTGGTGCACGCGGGGTGGAAGCTGCTCGGTCTGCAGCAGCTGGCCGTGCTGTGGCGCAAGGACAAGGCCGAGGGCGCGGTGCTCGTGCTGACCGCGGGCCTCATCGTCGCCACGGACCTGCTGACCGGCACGCTGGTCGGGCTGCTGGCGGCGGTCGTGAAGACGGCGTGGGACGTGTCCCGGCTGTCGGTGGACGTGACGCCGGACGGGGTCGCGTTGCGCGGCAACGCGACGTTCCTGCGGCTCCCCAGGCTGCTGGACGAGCTGGAGCGGGTCGACCGCGAGCACGTCCGGATGGACCTGAGCGGGGTCCGGCACCTCGACCGCGCCTGCGGACAGGCCATCGACCAGTGGGTCGACGAGTCCCGCAGGGCCGGCAGGACGGTCGAGCTGGTCGGGAGGTAGACGAGGGCGCCGCGGCCGTGCGGGCCGCGGCGCCACGACCCCGCGGGAAACCGGCCGGGAAGTCCTGGTGAACACTGGGCCGTTCGGGTGCACGCGGCTAACGGTCCTGTGAGATGTGTCGACCCTGCAGGTGAACCAGTAGGGGGCGACGACACATGACCAGCACAGCCGTGAAGACCGGTTTCGACGCGGAGTTCCTCGGCACGGCCGCCGGGATCCCGGTCCTGACCGAGTCGGGAGCAGCCGACGCGGTCGAGCTGGACGGCTCGACCACGATCGACTACACGCACTTCTCGCTCGCGATGAGCAAGTCGCGCAAGTTCGCGATCTGGGTCGCGTGGAACATCGACGGCGGCGAGATGAAGGCGCTGAGCCGCAACAACATCCCGTTCGTCAAGGATCCCCGCGTCCCGGCGGAGTTCCAGGTGGGCGACGAGCTCTACCGCGACAACAGGCTCGACCGCGGCCACCTCGCACGCCGCGCCGACCTGTGCTGGGGACCGAAGTCCGAGGCGCAGAAGGCCAACAGGGACTCGTTCTTCTTCACGAACATCACGCCGCAGATGGACGACTTCAACCAGAGCACGAAGCAGGGGATCTGGGGCAGGCTCGAAGACGCGGCGCTCGCCGACGTCGACGTCGAGAACCTCAGGGTCAGCGTCTACGGCGGTCCGGTGTTCAACGCCGACGACAGGGTGTTCCGCGGCGTCGCGATCCCTCGCGAGTTCTACAAGGCGATCGCGTTCGTGGTGGACGGCGAGCTGCGCTGCAGCGCGTTCCTGCTCACGCAGAACATCGTCCTGGCAGAGGCTCTCGACCTGGACGAGTTCCGCGTGTTCCAGGTGTCGCTGGCCGAGCTGGAGAAGCGCACGAGCTTCACCTTCCCGGCGCAGCTGCACGCCGCCGACACCGCGTCCGTCCAGCTGCTCGGCGAGTCCGAGCGCAAGCCGCTGGACAGCCTGTCCGACATCAGGTGGTGACGCGCACGCCGGGCAGCAGCTGACGCAGTTCCTCCAGCCGGGACAACGACTCCGGCTGGTGCACGACGAGGTGGTCCAACGCCGGCAGCGCGCGCACGTCGTCCGCCGACGGCAACCCGAACACCTCCAGCGTCGTGATGGTCGGCCACCGCTCCAGCCCCGCCAGCGAGTAGGGCGGGCGGTGGTCGATCGCCAGCTCGCGCAACGCGGGCAGCGGTGGCAGCGTCGCCAGCCCGTCGTCGGTCGCCGAGTCGCGGATCTGCAGGCGGCGCACCGACCCGCCCTCCAGCGACTCCAGGTCCACGCGGCTGAAGTGCAGGTGCAGCTCGTCCAGGTCCTTCACCGGCGACAGGTCGATCCGCCCGAGCGGACGGCAGCGGCTCAGGTGCAGCTCCCGCAACGACCGGGACAGCACCAGTGGCGCGAGGTCGCGCATGACCTCGTTCTGCCACAGCTCCAGCCGATGCAGCGACGGCATCGCGCCCAGCGGGTCCAGCGGGTTGATGTTGCCGATGCACCGCACGTACCGCAGCTTCTCCAAGTGCATGATGAACTGGATCCGGTGCCACCCGCGCACGTCCACGCGCCGGTCGCCGAAGTCCACCTTGGACAGCACGGTCTTGGCGTACTTCTCCGCGTCCGGCGTGTTCCGCCACGCCCGCAGCAGTTCGTCGATGACCATCGTGTGGTCCACGGCCACGAACTCCGCGATCCGCTCCCACGCGGCCTCGCCGCCGATGTTGGCCAGCGTCCGCACGATGTACGCGGCCTCCTCGGCCGCCTCCGGGCCCGGCAGCAGGTCGACCACGAACGACCCGGCCTCGGCCAGCGCGTCCGCGTGCGCGAAGCTCTTCGGCGGGATCAGCGAGGCGGCTGCCTGCGTCACCTGCGCCCGTGCCGCCTCGGGCTCGATCACGTCCGCCTGCTCCAGGCACGCCAGCGCGAGCAGCCGCAGCTTGTCCCGTCCGCGCTCGTCCTTGCGCGTGTCGTCGTTGCCCGCCAACAGGTCCATCAGCACGCGGGCGCGTTCGCGCGGCCGTGCGTGCGCGACGGCCATCACCACGACGTCGTGCCATTCGTCGAGATGTGCCCTGTCCACCAACAGGTTCAGGTCACCGGCGTCGACGACCTCCTTGGCCGCCAGGTAGTCGCGGAACGTCCGGTGCACGAACTGCACCCGCTCCTGTGACGCCTCACGCAGCAGCCCCGCGCGTTCGAGCAACCGCTGCATCGCGTCGTCCGGGTCGATCTCGTGCGACCGCAGCCCGCGCATCGCGTTGCCGAGCCGGTGCACGGCCTCCTCGCGCGGCACCATCAGCTCCCGGTTGCGCACCAGCGAGTACGCGAACCGCTGCAGCAGGACGAGCTGCTCCTCCTTGGAGAACGACGGCAGCGCCAGCCCCCGGTCCTCGTCCCACCGCACCAGCAGCAGGTCCAGCGCGGCCTCGTACAGCGACCGCCGGTCCCGCGGCAGGTGCATGTTCCGGTCCTGGTGCAACGCGCACAGCAGCCCGGCCAGCAACGGGCTCGACGCGAGCCGCCGCAGGTCCGGCCGCTTCGCCAGCGTTCCCACCAGCCGTGACTCGCACTCCGTCAGCCACACCCGCGCGTCCCTCGTGAGCCCAGGCTCGTCGCGGGCCGCCGTGTGCCACGCCTCCACGAAGTCGCGCACACCCTTGTCGCTCAACGGCAACAGGTCGAACGCCGCGAAGCCGACGTCCTCCAGCCAGTCCTCCGGCACCGCGGCGGGACGGGTCGTGACGGCGTAGCGGGCCTGCGGGTAGGCGTTCACGAGCTGTTCGAGCCACACCCGTGCCTCGGCGCGGCGCTCCGACACCAGCTCGTCCACGCCGTCGACGAGGACCACCGCGCGCCCTTCCCTGAGCCGCGCGGTGACCCACCCCGGCGGCTTCTCCTCCTCGATCATCGAGGCGGTCGACGAGATGAACTCCTCGGGTTTCGGCAGCGCCGGGTACTGCCGCAGCGGAACGAAGAACGGCACCAGCCCGAGCCACTCGTTGCCCGACGTCCGCGTCTCGCCCAGCGCGTTCATCGCGAGCCAGCGCAGGAACGTCGTCTTGCCCGCCCCCGCACCGCCCCTGATCAGCACACGGGGTGTGTCCGCCAGCGCCGCCGCCACCGGCAGCCCTGCGCCGGTCAGCTCGTCGGTGTCACCGACCCGTGCCACCGCCAGCGACACGTACGAGGTGTCGAACGACTGCCGCCGCGGCGCCCGCCCGCGCGACACCCCGAACATCTCCAGTCCGCCCAGCGAGTGCGCGACCTGGTCGGCGTAACGGTCCTCGAAGTCCCGGTGCGATGCGGTCAGCGCCAGTTGCTGCTGGTCCGCGAGGCGCGCCACGGCGTCCGCGGTCGCCTTGCCGATCCGGAACGTCTCGACCGCGAGCCGCCGCGCGTACTCCGGTTGCGACCACACCAGCTCGACCACGGCGACGCAGACCCTCGTCAGCAACGCGTCGTAGACGGCCGTCGCGTGGTCGGACAGGCCCGCCGCACGCCGGATCTTCTGCGACTTGGACATCACGTGGGCGCGCAAGGACTCCGGCGTCAGCATCACCCGCAGCGCCTCGTCGTCGCGCAACGGCAGCGAGGCCTCGATGGACTCGCGCACCGCGTCCACGGCGGCCTGCCACTCGTGCTGCTCGACGGTGCTCAGCTCACCGCGGGCGAGCTCGCCGGACACCCGCTCGACCAGCGGTCCCGGCCTGGTCAGCTCGCGCCGGCGCAACTTGTCCCTGGTGCCCTTGTGCACGACGTCGAAGAGACCGAGCAGCACGCGCTCCAGCACGGTCTCCAGCACCATCAGCAGTCCGGCGGAAAACGGGTCGGCCACACGTCCAGTATCAGCGCGTGATCACCGGGGGCGCCGGCACTTCACCAGCTGTTCATCCCGGCCGTCACCGGGGCAGGACGACCTCGCGGACGTGGCCGATGTCGAACTCCCTGCTCGTGCCGTCCGCGCACTCCGCGCTCAGCACGCCTTCGAGGTGCTTGGTCGGGACGACCAGGTGCGACTCGGTCCTGCGCGGCCCGCTCGCGTACGTGATCTCGACGGTGCTCCCGTCCACCAGCGCCGACGCCAGGAGCACCACCTCCGCGTCGCACAGGAAGACGTTCTGGTCGCGCAGCATCCGCACCGCGCCCGCCCTCGGCGTCCCCCGCCCGACGCTCGGCCGTTCCTGCTCCACCAGCCGGATGGCGAGCTGGGCGAGCTCCAGGTCGTCCAGCTCGGTCCGCCACCACCTGTCCTGGCGGCGTTCACCCCGTGCGGCCGCCCGCGGCCTCTCCTTCAGCTCCACGATGGACTGCTCGCCGTCGTCCACTCCGGTCGGCGCGTATCCCGCACGCCGCAACGCTCCCAGCGTCTCCGCCATCGGCCGCGCCGACGCCAGCACCGTCGGCGCGAGGAACCGCAGCTTCAGCGACGTCAGCCGCTTCGACGTGGAGATCTCCCGCAACAACGCGGAATCCGAGGCCCGCACGCAGCTCTTCACGTCCGTGACCGTCAGGTGCCCGTGCCGCCGTGCCACGTCCCGCACCTGGTACTCGACCACCTGCGGCAACGGCGCCTCCGACACCGCCGCCAGCTTCGAGAGCACCGCGTCGGCCGATAAGCCGGTGTCCAGCGCCCGCCGCACCGACCCTGCGGACAGCCGCCACACCCGTGCGGTGTCGTTGTCCTCCAGGTCCGCCACCAGGTTGAGCGCCGCGCTCAGCTCCGGCGACGGCAGCCCGTTCACGACCGCCGTCATGTCCGTCTGGAAGGCGGCCTTCTCCGTCGCCGCCGGCATCAGCTCCGCGGCGGCCGCCTCGACGTCGCCGTCGTCCAGCACGGCGACGCCCAGCCGCGTCAGCGCGCCGCCGGCCACCAGTCCCAGCGACTCCATCTCGCCGATCACCGCCGCGGTCGCACGCGCGTCGTGCACCGCGGGACGTTCCCAGACGAGGTCGTCGACCAGCTCACCGGTGTCGACGAAGGCCTCGTCGGCGGAGAACCGCTCCAGCGTGCCGCGCCTCAACGCCAGCCCGGCGGCACCGGTGTAGTCGCGCAGCGCCGCCCGCGCCTGGTCGGGTTCCGGCCGCCAGTCCATCCGCCGCCAGGCCTCGACCAGCGCGGCCAGCCTGGCACCGGGCTGCGAGCCGAGCCAGCCGTCACCGTGCCTGGTCGGCAGCAGCCGCGACCGCTCGACGCCGAGCAGCTGGGCCTCGACCGCGAGCTCCAGCCACAACCGCAGCACGCCGTCGGAGACCCGCAACGCCCTGGCCACCCGCCGGATCTCCACGGTCGCCACACCACCGGTGTACCGAGCGTCGAACGCGTCCTGCTCGCAGTGGGCGATCAACCGCGCCACACCGTCCACAGTGGACATCGCAGGCACGACGGGCGAGATCTCCGAGGCCCTGCGCCTGCGCGGCGCACCCGGCCGCGGTTCGCCCCGCTCGCCCGCACCGAGTTCACCGCGATCAGCCGCGGCCCGTCCGGCCACGCCAGCGCCCGGTCCCTGAGCTGCCGAAAGGCGCGTTCGAAGTCGTGGAGAGCGCACCCCAGCTCGGCGCAGACCGTGTCGGCGGTGCCCGAGTTGCCCTGCGCGACGATCACGCCCAGCACGTCGAGCGCGCCCTGGTCCAGCGTGTCCTCCGCGGCGTGCACGGAGTCGGAGTCGGTGAGCTGCGTCGCGAGGTCCTTCAACGTCCGGAGGAAGCGGTCCGCCACGTCACGGCGGTGCATGAGGACTGTGGCCACCTCGTCCGGCCCGAGTTGGAGGAGCCAGGTCGCGAGCGCGTTGATACGGCGTGGCATTCACCGGATTATGGCCCCGGTTGTGTGTCCTCAAACGAATTTTCACGCGCATGGGCGATCGGCCTAGGCTGACTCGGTGACGTTCAGCGGTTTCGGCGAGTACGCCATCGACTTCTACGACGGACTCGTCCTCGACAACTCGAAGGCGTACTGGGACGACAACAAGGAGACCTACCTCCGCGACGTGCGGGCCCCGATGGAGGCCCTGCTCCTCGCGCTGGAGAAGGAGTTCGGCGAGGGGAAGGTGTTCCGCCCGTACCGCGACGTGCGGTTCGCCAAGGACAAGACACCGTACAAGGACCACTGCGGCGCGGTCATCGAGAAGGGTCGTGGCGGCGGCGCGTACTACGTGCAGCTCAGCCCGGAGGGACTGATGACCGGCGGCGGCTCGTTCCACATGGCCTCCGACCAGCTCGCCCGCTACCGCGCCTCGGTCGACGCGCACGGCGTCCTGCTGCGCAAGATCGTGGACAAGCTGGTCAAGCAGGGCTGGCAGCTGGCGGGCGACGTCATGAAGTCGAAGCCCCGCGGGTTCGCCGACGACCACCCTCACCTCGACCTGCTCCGGCACAGGTCGATCTACGTGCGCAAGGTCTGGGAGCCGGACGACGTGCTGCACGAGCCGGGGTGCCTCGACCGGGGGCGCAAGTCGTGGCGGCAGCTCAGGGACCTCACCGCGTGGTGCGAGGACCACGTCGGCGTGAGCGAATCGCCGCGGCGATAGCCCAGCCCACGGCGATGCCGACCACGTCGACCAGTGCGTCGAGCACGTCGCCGCTGCGGTGCAGTGGCGTGATGACCTGCTGGAG
>JASLAV010001182.1 GCA_030146905.1 Lentzea sp.
GGTGCGGCGTCCGCGGCCCGGCCGGCCGCAGCCGACGCGCGCGCCGCGTCGTCCTTGGCGGCAGCGGTCTCGCGGGCGGCCCGTTCGGCGGCCTCCTTGGCGAGAGCGGCGGACTGGACGGCCTTCTCCGACTCCTCCTTGGCGATCTCGGTCTCCCGCGCCGCCGTGGCACCCGCTTCCTTCGCGAGGTCGAGGAGCTGGGTGATGGTCAGCACCTCCTGGTCACGCTCGCGCGCGACGTGCTGACCGATCGCCAGGTACTCGCGGACCTCGTCGGGACCGCCCTGCAACGCGACACCGGCGGTGCGCTGCACCTCGGGCCCGCCGTTGGTCATGATCTGCGTGACCTTGACCCGGTTGTCCACGTCGCGTGCCGTGAACTGACCGGTGGCGAGGAAGGCCTGCCGGTCGTCGTCGGTGCCGTCGAGCGCCGCCTGCGCCTGCCTGCGCACCTGCGTCCCGCCGGCGGTCATGATCTGCGTGACCTTGACCCGCTGGTCGAGCGCGTTCGGTGCCTGCCACCCGTCGACCAGGTACGCCTTGAGCTGCTCGGGTGTGCCCGCAAGGGCGGTCGCCGTGGCCTCGCGGACCTTGCGGCCGCCGAGCTCGATCAGGTGCGTGGCCTTGATCCGGTCGTCGTACTCCGACGCGGTCTTCAGCCCGGTGGCGAGGTATTCGGTGACGGCGTTGTTGTCCGCGGACAACAACGCCGCCTCCGCCGTGCGCACCACGACCGGACCACCGGTGCGCATCTGCTCGACGACCCGCTCACGCGCCGTCGGTGGCGGCGGTTCGACCGGCTCGTCCGCGAACGCCGGTGTACCCAGCACTCCGGCCAGCAAGGCCAGCGCCGTGACGGACACGCCGATGGCGCGCCCAACTGCTCTGCGTTCCAAGAGATCCCCCAAGCTCGACGGTCGCCACGCGGGCTGCGCGGGCGACTTCCGCGCAGCACCAAGCACCGACTCCGCATGTGCGAAATCGGTGCGACCAAACGGGTTTCAGCGCGTGACAGGAAACTCGCTCAACGGTTCAGGCCCCCAGACGGTGCCGTCCCCATTGCGAGCACCGCACAGCAGTCTGCGTTAAAGCGGACCCAAACCCAAGACCGAGTGACGTGGCTCACCAGAGCTGGGAGCAGGGGTTTTCAGCGTCGTGCGGCCACTCGTACTGAGCGCCGCTGCGATCCGCGTGTGTCGATCGGCGCGGTTCCGTGGTTGGTCAGCGCGCCGTAGACCGCCTGGGCGACATGCGGGCTGTCTGGCCTTGCTGTCGCCACGCGACACCGACGACCAACGCCGCGGTGGCGGCCGGCCGCGTGCAGCGGCAGGTGCGCAGCAGCGACCGGCACGCTTTCCCACCTGGGCCGGGAAAGCACTGTCACTGGACACCGTTCAACCACACGAGCGGTCCCCACCGCGGTCATACGGCACATCACCTCTTGGCGGCGTCAGGACACGGGCCTGGCGGTGACGTCCAAGCCGTGATGTCGTCCGACGGGTTTCCGCTGCCCAGTAGGGTTCGCCACATCGGATTCCGTTGTGGGGCGAGGGGTTCTGAGCTGTGCTGGATCAGGTGCGCTGGGCGCTGGACGCCGTTGTCTTCGTGTTATCGGATCCGCTGACCGCGGGCGGCATGGTGGTCGGAGCGGTGGTGCTGGGCGCTGGCGCGTGGTCCGCGGCGCGGAGGTTCGGGTGGCGGCCAATTCCCTCCGTCTTCGCTGGGGTCTTCCTCGGCGTCGTGCTCGCCCTGACGTTCTCGCGGTCCCAACCTGGTTGGGCGTTGGTCGGCACGCAGTTCTGCGTCCTCAACGGCTTCTCGCTGCACGGGGTGTCGGAGCTGTTCAACGCGCTGCTGTTCGTGCCGCTGGTGTGGTGCGCTGTGCTCGCGACACGACGGCCGCTTGCGGTGCTGGTGTCGGCGGTGGCGTTGAGCGCGGTGATCGAGGTCCTGCAGCCGCTCGTCGGGCGCGGTCTGTGCGAGACGCAGGACTTGTTCAACAACAGCGCCGGAGCTGTGGTGGCGGCTGCTCTTGCGGCCGGTTACGTGGCGTTGCGCGACCGCATGGCGGTACACCGGTGAACAGGCCGGCTGTGGGTGCCAGAACATGCCGAGCCGCAGCCCGCTGTCCCCCGTGAGGACTACAGAAGAGTGTCCACGCCAAGGGGATTCGTGGCGTCACGGTCTTCCATAGGTTCGGTGGCAACGGCGTCAGTGCGTCGTGGCACGCCGAGAACTGGAAGGCAAGGCGTTGAAGACGATGCAGCGGTCAGCGGGAGCCGGTATCACCCGGCGGTTCGCCAGGGTGGTGTTCGCGGTGGTGCTCACCGTCGCCGCGGTGGCGGGCTGTGACGCCGTCGTGGAGGAGGACGCGACGCGTGAGGACGCACCACCGGTCGCCGCCGAGGCGGTCACCACGCCGCGCATCGCCTGGGGCGCCTGCCCGGCGTTGGCCGAGGGCGCCAGGCGCGACCCCCGGCTCACCTGTGGAACTGTGCAGGTTCCGCTCGACTACCGGAACCCCCGTGGCGAGAAGATCGAAGTGGCCGTCTCGAAGCTGCCGGCGGCGAAGTCCCGCGAACGCCGCGGTGTCCTGTTGCTGAACCCCGGCGGCCCGGCGTTGTCCGGTTTGGACACACCTGGTGTCGTCGCGCCGACCCTGCCGCCGCCGGTGCTGGCGGCCTACGACCTGATCGGCTTCGACCCGCGTGGAGTCGCGCACAGCACCCCGCAGAGCTGCGGCCTCGACGACCCGTCTCTCGCCGGCCTCTTCCCGTACCCGGCCGCGGACGGCTCGATCACCGCGAACGTCGACCAGGCCCGCAGCGATGCCGAACGGTGCGCGAGGAACGCCGGCGACAAGCTCCGGTACTTCACCACCGCCAACACGGCTCGCGACGTGGACCGCGTCCGCGCGGCGCTTGGTGAGGAGAAGATCTCCTACTGGGGCCAGTCCTACGGCACGTACCTCGGCGCCGTCTACGAGTCGCTGTTCCCGGAG
>JASLAV010000858.1 GCA_030146905.1 Lentzea sp.
CACGTGCACGTTCGGCGTCCAGTCCACCTGCCGGTAGACCGACTGCGGCCCGTACCAGTCGTCACCGCCGGGGGCCAGGAACACCGGCAGCGCGCAGTCGAACGCCGACTGCAGGAACGACGCCGTGGTGGGGGAACAACGGTCGTGCTCGTACAGGTCGCCGGCGCAGAGCACCGCGTCGACGCCGGATTCCTGGGCGAGGTCGACGATGCGGCCCAGCGTGTCGCGCAAAGCCTTGCGTCGCACGGGGCCGGCGCTCGGGAAGCGGGTGTCCAGGTGCAGGTCCGCGAACAGCAGCAGTTTCACCGGTGCCTTCAGTGGAGGTCGATGGTTCCGAACAGGGTCATGGCCGGCCGCAGAGCCGCGGCGAGGGCCGCGGTGTCGGCGTGCCAGCCGCTCAGCTCCGCGACGGTCGGGGTCAGCTCGTAGCCGTGGTGCCGGATCGAGCGGCTCAGCGCGTGCCACAGCTGGGAGGCGTCGTACGCCACGTCAGCGTCCACATGGGACGGAAGACCGATCAGCAGCGCGTGCACCGGCTGCTCGGTGTCCTCCGCGCCGCAAGCGCGCGCCACCGCCCGTTGCACCGCCGTGCGCAACAGCTCGGCGCAGCACCGGATCCGCACGCCGTCGAGCTGTTCCGGGCGTGCCAGCAGGTTCGCGACGCAGGTGAGCCGGTCCTGCACGTCGGACGGGAGGGTCATCGCTGCAGCCACCCCGCGAGCAGCTCGGTGTCGCGGATCAGCACGTCCAGGTCACCGCTGTCACCGCCGACCCGGCACGCCTGCAGCAGGTCGACGGCCCACGACCCGACGACGTCCTCCAGGTGCGGCACCAGCTTCGCCGGATCCGCGTGCTCGTCGAGCACGGCCAGCGCGATCGTCTGCCTCGTCGTCAACGCGCCCTCCAGCACGCGTTCGACCTCGGCGTGCGGCATGCCGCGGCCGAGGCGTTCGCGGCGGAACCGGGCGTGCGAGGCCACTTCCAGTGCCGCCCGGCAGCACGACGCCACCAGCTCGGCCCGCAGCGCGCCGGGCAGGTCCTCGTCCGCGCGCATCGCGCGGGCGTCGTTCAGGCACCGGGCGACGGGGTCGTCGGACATCCGCACCTGCACGACGGACGCCTCGCCGCGGCAGACCTCCCAGACGGTGGCGCTGAGCCGCAACCGCCGCAGCGCCTCGACGAGCCGTTCGTCGTGGGTGAAGACCACGACCTGGCGGGTGAGGCCGACGTCGGCGAGCACCTGCGCGAGACCGTCCACCTTGGACGGGTCCATCGCCTGCACCGGGTCGTCGATCATGACGAACCGGAACGGGCTCTCGTCCACCATCGCGCGGGGCAGGAACAACGCGAGTCCCAGCGAGTGCAGCTCGCCCTGGCTCATCACCGCGAGCGCCGAGTTCGAGACGCCGTCGACCGACACGTCCAGTTCGACGTTGCGAGTGCCGCCGAGCCGCACCGCGCCCAGGTCGACGTTGCTCTGCTGGCGCAACCGGTGCCAGATCCGCTGCGACTCCTTGGCGAACGGCGCGATGCGCTCGGAGCGCAACGTCGCCGCGGCCTTGCGGATCCAGTTCTCCGCCTCGGTCACGACGGCGAGCACCTCGGCGTCGGCAAGCGCTTGCTGCGCCTGGGAATGCCACTCGAACAACGCGAGCGCCATCGGCCGCCACACGAGGTCGCGCCGGTCGATCTGCTCGCGCGCCACGGACTTCAGCTGCTCCACGGCCACCGCCAGCTCGGCGTGGCGGTCGAACAGTTCCCGGCGCAGCCGCACCGGGTCGTCGATCGAGACGCAGTCCTCCCACGCCTGCCACGCCTGCAGCACGGCCGTCGTGTCGAGCACGCCCTGGGTCTCGCGCAGCACCTCCGGCACCGGCTGGCACAGCGCCCGAGCCGCCGCCACCGCGATGTCGAGCCGGTCCGCGGCCTCGTGCAGCTCCGCGGCGGCCTTGGCGAGGTGCTCCGCGCGGGTCCTGGCCTTGGCGAGCCACCTCCCGTCGAGCCGGCCCAGGTCGCACACCGGGCAGGTCCTGGTGCCACCGGACTCCTGCAGCTGGATCGAGAGCCGCAGGATCTCGCTGGAGCGCAACGAGTCCTGCGCGTTGGCCGTGGCCACGACCGTCACGGCGCCGAGCGCCAGGTCGAGGTTCTCGCGGCACCGGTCGACCTCGTCGCCCGGCGGCAGCGCCAGGTCCACGACCTCGTGCAACAGGCCGGTGCCGGTGCCGACGTCCGTGCCGAGCGCGAGGTCCGCGATCGCGTCGAGGTCGGGGGAGTCGCTGCCGAGGAGCTCTGCGGCGTGGCGGGCGCGTTCGTCGGGGGAGGCCGCCAGCTCGGCGCGGACGCGTTCACGCCGGTCATAGGGGCGGGCGACGATCTCGGCGAGACGCTTGCGGTGCTCGGAGAGCGACTGCTGCGCCTCGGTGAGCGCCTCGAGCCCGAGGAAGCGGTGCATCGCCTCGTAGAGGTCCTCCGGCTGCGCGTCGAGAACGGTCCCCAGCTCGCTGTAGGGCAGGAACGGCCGGTAGGTCTCCAACGCGTCGCGCCACCGGCGGTCGTCGAACGGCTCGCGGTCCTGCGTCCACTCGCCCTGCGACAGGTCCTCCTCCGGTGACCACGATCTTCGGATCGTCGTCCTGCCGGGCCTGGCGGCCTGGACGAGGTCCAGCTCGACGGCGGTGCCTGCCTGGTGCAGGTTGCGCCAGCCCTGCCGCCACACGTCGTGCCGCGCACGGGTCCAGCGGGCGTTGTGGCCGGTCAGCGCCAGTTCCGCGGCCTCGGCGAAGCTCGACTTGCCGGAGCCGTTGCGCCCGGTGACCACTGTCAGTCCCGGACCGGGTGCGAGCGGCAGGCGTGCCTGCGGGCCGATGCCGCGGAAGCCGCGCACCCTGATCTCCGACACGAAGATCCCGTGGCCGGGGCCGTCCGTCCGCTCCCGCCTGGTTTCCTCCTGAACGGGCTCACCGGCCAGCGCGCGGTCCAGCGCCGCTTCGCCCCGGCACGCCGCGAGCACCAGTTCCGCCGCACGTGGGGTGAGATCGTCTTTGGCCAGTCTCCCGGCCATCAGTTCGAGTAACCCGGCTTCACCCGCCACGGTCACATTTCCTCCAGCTGCCACCACTCGATAGGGCGGCAACCTAGGCAGCAAATGGGACCTACTGATCAGTACTCACACGATCGAGTGGTGTTACATAGGGTGACTAAAGTAGTCCGCGCTCGTTAAGGGCCCCACACCTGGACACCGCGGACGACGAAGTACGCGTCGGGCACGTAGGTGCCGTGCTTCGGGTAGGTGGTGAACTCGGCCTCCGTCGAGCAGTTCTGCCGCTGGTACACGCTGATGTCCCTGCTCAGGCGGTTGGCGAAGGACCGGCCGACGACGGTCAGCGGAATGCACTCGTCGGGGTTCGCCGATTCCAGGTCGAGGCGCTGCACCGTCCCCGTGTAGTCCGGTCCCGTCCACACGCAGAACTCGCCCTTGTCACAGGACTTGTCACTCTGCGCTACGGCGATCCCACTGGAGGCAACCGTGCCTGCAGTGACCGCCAAGGCGGCGATGATGCTCTTCGTCGACATGGGCGCACCTCCGTCCGGACGAGTGTGCGTCCGTTCGGCTCAATCGGCCAGACGATCTTGGAGCGCCTTCGCGTCACGGGGTGCGTAGGCCTTCGCGTCGTTGTCGAAGTAGACGAACACGTCGCCGTGCCGTGCCCAGGCGCGGACCTTCTCCGCCCACATGTCGAGGCCCTCGTCGGTGTAGCCGCTGACGTAGAGCTCGTCGTGGCCGTGCAGCCGGACGTAGACGAAGTCGCTGGTGACCTCTTCGATCAACGGGTACTTGCCCGCGGCGTCCGCGACCACGAGCGCGATGTCGTGGCGCTTGAGCAGGTCGAAGAACTCCGGCGTGTTGTAGCTGTCGTGGCGGATCTCGAGGGCGTGGCGCATCGGCCGTTCGGCGTCCGTGGTGGTGTGGGCCGGGTCGACGCGGTGGTCGTGGCGCTCGGCGATCTCCGCGGCCTCGGTGGTGGTGCGGGGGAGGCCCTCGAAGAAGCCGGTGAGCAGATCCGGGTCGTACTTCAGCGTGGGAGGGAGCTGCCAGAGGATCGGGCCGAGTTTCGGACCGAGCGCCAGCACGCCGGACGCCAGGTAGTTGGAGAGGAGCTCGTTGCCGTCCCTGAGGCGCTTCATGTGCGTGATGAAACGGCTGCCCTTCACCGAGAACACGAAGTCGTCCGGTGTCTCCGCCGCCCACTTGCGATAGCTCGACGGGCGTTGCAGCGAGTAGAACGAGCCGTTGATCTCGACGGAGCCGAGCTGCCCGCTGAGGTAGGCGAGCTCGCGCTTCTGCGTGACGCCCTTGGGGTAGAACGTGCCGCGCCAAGGCGGGTACACCCATCCCGAAGTGCCGATCTTGACATCACCCATGTGGTAATCGTGGCACGGTGGACGCATACCTACAGCGCATCGGCGCCTCGCGCACGTCGTCGTTGGCAGAACTGCACGAGCGCCACCTGCTCAGTGTCCCGTTCGAGAACCTCGACACCCACATGGACACCAGGATCGTGCTGGAGGTTCCGTGGCTGTACGACAAGATCGTCGTGCGAGGCCGTGGCGGGTTCTGCTACGAGCTCAACGGCCTGTTCGCGGAGTTGTTGCGGGACTTGGGGCACGAGGTCGACCTGCTCTCGGCGCGGGTGTACGGCGAGGGGCAACGGCTGGGACCGCCGTTCGACCACATGGCGTTGCTCGTGGACGGTGCGTGGCTGGCGGACGTCGGGTTCGGGTCGTTCTCGCTGCACCCCTTGTCGTGGACCTCACGTGACGAGCAGAAGGACCCGGCGGGCGTGTTCCGGTTGGAGGACAACGGTGACGACGTGGACGTGTTCCACGACGGTTCACCGGCCTACCGGCTGGAACGCAGAGCACGTGAGCTGGCGGAGTTCGTGCCTGCGTGCTGGTGGCAGCAGACCGCGCCGGAGTCGCCCTTCCGCAAGGGACCGATGGCGACCCGCGCGTTGCCGGACGGGCGGATCACCGTGGCCGGCGCGAAGCTCCTGGTGACGGAGAACGGCCGCAAGACCTCGACCGAGGTCGACGATCCCGCGGCCGCCTTCCGGGAACACTTCGGAATCTACTTCCGGCAGAGCAACGCGTCCGGCGTCCTGCGCCAGTTGTAGGCGACACCGGCGATGTGCTCGTCCTGCGCACATTGACCCTTGTAGTGCCCGTTGGCCCAGTCACCGCCCTGGTCCGGCCGGTTGTCACCCCGGTCGAACCACAGGACCCGCGTGCTGGTTCCGGTCGCGACGGGCGCGCAGACGAGCGCGAAGTTCGCGTAGCCGACGGCCGCGTTCCCGTTCGGGCACTGGAGCTTCGTGTAGCCGGAGGCCCAGTCGTGGGTCACGTGCTGCTCGTTGGTGACCCTGGTCGTGGCGCTCCACCGCGGACCGCTGACGCACAGCCCGCGGTTGCCGGTGTGGCTGATGCCGACGAGCTTCTCGCTCTGCGGGCACGACTCCTTGAGGAGCATGTTCCACCGGGTCTCGTGCGGGACCTGGCCGGTGCGGCTGGGCGCGGAGATCAGGCGGTTCCACGCGCCGGCCCGCCAGTCGTCGCCGTCGTCGACGCTGATGCGGTTCCCGGCGGCGTCCCAGCGCAGCAACGCCCAGCTGTTGCCGGAACGGTTGGTGTGGAAGCCGACGAGCGGCCAGTAGGCGAAGTCGGTGTCCCCGGCGATCAGCTGGTCGACGAAGCGCTCGAACCAGCCGCGCGCCTTCTGGCTCGACTCGTCGATGCCGCCGACGCCGAACTCGCTGATCCACAACGGCGCGGTGAAGTGCTTCTGCGCCTCGGTGATGTAGAAGGCCTGGCGCCGCAGGACGTCCGTCAGCTGCTGGGGCGTCAGGTCCTGGTAGCGCGGGTCACTCGTCTCACCGATTCCCGTGGCACCGCTGTGGTTCGGCCCGGTGTAGCCGTAGAAGTGGGCCGAGTACACGAGTTTGCCGGGGTTGGCGAGCGTGTGGCTGAGGAAGCGCACCGGTTCCAGCGTCGGCCGCCCGTGCGCGAAGCCGTCGGCGGGGATGCCGGTCCAGTTGATGCCCTCGACGATGACCAGCAGGTCCGGCGCGGTCTGCTGGATGCGGTCGGCGGCCTGCTGTGACGCCTTGTGCCAGTCGTGGTCGTTGCCCCAGCCCCAGTTCGGGTCGTCCCAGACGTTGCGGCGCACCTCGTTGTAGAGGTCGGCGCCGACCACGCGCTTGTTCGCCTGGTAGCGGCCGGCCATGAACGCCCAGTCGTCGATCCACTGATCTGTGCTCTGGCTGGTGTTCCACCGCTCGTTGCCGTCGACGCCGCAGCACCACCGGGACGTCGTGGTGTGGTTGTTGAGGATGACGGCGAGGTCGTTGCGCGTCAGCTCGGCGACGACGGCGTCGTAGACCTCCAGTGGCCGCTTGCCGTTGAGCTGTGCGTCCTTCAGGCCGGTGACGGGGGTGGTGTCCTTGATCATCTGGTTGGAGAACGGCAGCCTGACGCTGTTGACGCCGATCTCCTTGAAACCGCTGATGATCGTGGCCATCGTCGCGCGGTCGAGGCCGAGGGGGACCTGGTCGGCCTTCTCGCCGGCGTGGTGGGTGGCGGGGTCGTTGATGTCGCCGGAACCGTTCCAGGTGCCGCTCGCACCGTGCCAGTTGCCGGACTTGAGCTTGAAGCGGTCGCCGTGGGCGTCGACTATCCACCGGCCCCTGGTGCTCAGGGGGCCGGTCCAGGTCGCCTCTTCCGCGTGCGCTTGCACGGGAGCCACGAGACTCGCGGCCAGGAGCAGGGTAGCCAAGACGCGAATCGTTCTCATATCTGAGCAGGCTAGTTGACAACCAGGGCCGAGCATCAAATACTCGGATCCGAGCGATCGGAGTCGTGTTATGAAAAACCCGCTGGGTATGGCGGTGCTGGGGTTGTTGCTGGAGGCGCCGTTGCACCCGCACGCGATGGCGGCCACGTTGCGCGAACGTGGGATGGACCGCGCCTTCAAGGTGACGACGGGATCGCTCTACGACGTGGTGCGCGCGCTCGTGCGTGAGGGATGGATCGAGGCGCGCGAGACGGTGAAAGTCGGTGCGCGGCCGGAACGGACGATCTACGGGCTCACCGCGGCGGGGCAGGAGGAGTTCACCCGCTGGGTCGACCGGCTGGTGCGCGAGCCGCAGGAGGAGTTCCCGAAGTTCCTGTCCGCGGTCAGCTACCTCGGCGCGCTCGGACCCGCCGGTGCGGTGGAGGCGTTGCGGGAGCGGGCGGATCGGCTGCGGGCGTCGGTGGAGGAGATCCGCCGCTCGCACCTGGAGGCGCTCGACCGGGTTCCGCGGCTGTTCGTGATCGAGGTCGAGTACGCGGCGCGGATGACCGAGGCGGAGCTGGCGTGGGTGGAGGAGGTCGTCGGCGAGATCGAGGCCGGTGGGCTCACGTGGCCGGAGGGGGAACGATGAGCGTGCTGGTGGCCGGTGCGGGACCTGCCGGGTTGATGGTGGCGGCCGAGCTCGCACTGGCCGGCGTGGAGGTCACCGTCGTCGACGCGGCCGCGCGCCGGTCGTCGCATCCACGCGGGTTCACGTTGTCCGCGCGCAGCCTGGAGATCCTCGATCGTCGCGGACTCGCCGAGCGCTTCCTCGCCGAAGGACCCGTTGTGCCGTACGGGATGTTCCTGCCGGGGGTGTTCCTCGACCTGTCCTCGATGGACACCGATCACCCGTACACGCTCGGGATCGCGCAGAACCGGGTCGAGGAGCTGCTGGAGGAGTGGCTCGCGGAGCTCGGTGTGCGGGTGCGCTGGGGATGCGAGGTCGTCGGCTTCTCGCAGGACCAGGACGGCGTCGACGTCCTCGTGGGTGACGAACGGATCCGCGTCTCGTACCTGGTCGGGTGCGACGGCAGCCGCAGTGTCGTCCGCAAACGCGCCGGGATCGCCTTCCCCGGTGTGGACGCGACTTCCTACGGGCTGGTCGCGGACGTCGAGGCCGACTACGACGCACTCGCGACCGGTGAGGTGTTCGTGCTGCCGCGGCCGGGGTACGTGCGGATCGTGCTGGATGAACCGGAACCGCGGCGCGGTGCCGTCTCGTTCGAGTACGTCCAGGAGCTGGTGAACTCCCGGTTCGGGCGGGATGTTCCGCTCGGGAAACCGCTGTGGCTCAGCAGGTTCTCCGACGCCGCGCGGCAGGCCGAGCGGTACGTGCACGGCAGGGTGGTCCTGGCGGGCGACGCCGCGCACGTCCACCCGCCGGCGGGAGCGGTCGGTGTGAACGTGGCGCTGGCGGACGCGATGAACCTCGGCTGGAAGCTGGCCGCGACCGTGCAGGGCCGGGCTCCCGAGGGCCTCCTGCAGACCTACCACGACGAACGGCATCCGGTGGGAGCACGCGTGTTGCGGACGACGCGCGCGCAGTCGTTGCTGGGACGCGAAGACCTCGCGCCGGTGCGTGACCTGCTCGCGGAACTGGCGGGCAAACAGCTCGCCGAGCTCGTCACCGGCGTCGACACCCGGTACGACCCGCGCATTCCCGGCGACCACCCGTTGCTCGGCAAGCTCGCGCCGAACCTCCCGGTGGTCGTCGACGGCAGGTCCACAACGGTCGCCGAGCTGCTGCGTCCCGGACGGCCGGTGCTCGTCCCGGACTTCGGCGGGATGCTCATCCGGCCGGACGGTCACGTCGCGTGGGTGGCGGACCAGGAGACCCTCACCGCCGCGCTGGAGACGTGGACCGGGCCATGAGGCTCAGCGCGTTGCGCGGTGCGGCGCCGTGCATGGTGTTGTCGAAGTAGACGTAGGTGTCGCGGTCCCAGGCGTGGATCTTCCGCGCCCACTCGTCGATCTGCTCGTCGTCGTACGAACTGATGTACAGCTCGTCGTGGCCGTGCAGGCGGATGTAGGCGAAGTCGGCCGTCACGGCCTCGATGCACGGGAACGTCGGCGCGTCCGACACGACGTGAGCGATGTTGCGTGCGCGCAGCAGGTCGAAGTAGGCGTCGGTGCGGAATGACTCGTGGCGCGGTTCGAAGGCGTGCCTGCCCGGCGGGAGCGTGTCGAGGAAGTCGCTGACCAGGGCCGCGTCGAACCGCAGGCTCGGCGGCAGCTGCCAGATGACCGGCCCCTGCTTCGAGCCGAGCGCCAGCGAGCCGACGAACGCCTTGAGCTCGTCCTCGATGTTGCGCAAGCGTTTGACGTGCGTGATCAGCTTCGGGCCCTTGACGGCGAAGACGAAGTCCGCCGGTGTCTCGGCGACCCACTTCTGGTAGTAGGCGGGCGGCTGGAGCCGGTAGAACGAGCTGTTGATCTCGATCGTGCCGACGTGCGAGGCGAGGTGGCTGAGCCAGAGCCGTTGCGGGACGCCCCGGTAGAACCCGTCGCGCCACTCGGGGTAGCGCCAGCCCGACGTGCCGATTCTGATCACGCCCTCCGGGTAGCCGCGATGCGCTGTAGCTACTCCGTAGCACTTTTATCCGCATTGAGCTACATTGGTGGCATGCAGCGGCTCAAAGCCATCGGACAGCGCGAGCTCCGCAACGACAACGCGGAGATCATGCGGCGTGTCGAGGCAGGTGAGAGCTTCGTCGTCACCCGCAACAACAAGCCGGTGGCGCAACTCTCCCCTTACCGCGCCGAGGTCGTCACCAAGCCATCGCTCGGTGACGTGCAGGTGCTGTTCGGGACCCTGCCGTCGGTCGACGCGGACAAGTGGGACGCCGACCGGGCCGCGGCC
>JASLAV010001227.1 GCA_030146905.1 Lentzea sp.
GGTGGTCCCGCGGTGGTCGTCGGCCATTCGATCAGCGGCGGTGCCGCCACCATCGCCGCCGCCACGGCACCCGACCTGATCGCCGGTGTCGTCGAGCTGGCGCCGTTCACCCGCGCGCAGTCCGTGGACCTCGTGGGGCTCATGAAGGTGAAGCGGTTCCGCGCCAGCTACCTGCAGCTGGTGCAGATCCTCATCACGGGACGGGTGGAGAACTGGGCGAAGTACCTGGACGTGGCGGTTCCGGTCAAGCCGGCCGACTGGGCGGACGAGCTCGCCCGCATCGAGTCCAAGCTGCGCGAGCCCGGACGGATGGAGGCCCTCCAGGCCATGTGCAAGACCGGAGCGGGCGACGCCGGCGCGCAGCTGCCGAACGTCCGGTGCCCTGTCCTGATCGTCGAGGGCAGCGCCGACCCCGACTGGGCCGACCCGCGCGTGGAGGGCCAGAAGATCATCGCCGACCTGCCCGCGGGACTGGGCGAGCTCGTGGTCATCGAGGGCGCGGGCCACTACCCGCACGCCCAGACGCCGGGCGAGGTCGTCTCGCTGGTGCTTCCCTTCCTCGAGAAGACGCTCACCCACGTCTAGGTGGTTCCCGCGTCGAGGGCGAGCCGCACACCGGCTCGCCCCACGACCACGCGGGCGGTCAGACCAGCAGCCGCCACGCCACCTCGTACTTCAGCGCCGGGCCCCAGAGCTCGCCGGAGTCCGGATCTCCCAGGTCCTCCATGCACAGCGACGGCAGCTGCGAGCGGTACGCCCGGACGGCCGCGGCCTTCAGCAGCCGTTCCGCTGGCTGCAGTTCCGCCACCTGCGGTTTGAGGTCCACGGCGTCGAGCCCCCGCTCCGCGAGCTCCCAGTCGAACCACGCGTCGATGTTCAGGTACGGACGTGGTTCCCTGCCGTCGACCCAGGACGGCCAGCCGTAGCGCAGCGCGTACGGGACGTCCGCGTACAGCGTCACGTCCGGACGCTCCGCCAGCTCTCTCACGGCGGCCAGCGCGGCGTCACGGGTGGCGATGTGGTCGGGGTGGCCGCCGATGCCCGCGGGGGCCCACACCTCATGCTCCCCCTCGAACTCGCGCCGCAGCCTGGCCACGAGGTCGCCGAAGTCGAGCTCGGTCACGCGGTACTGGGCTTCCGGCACGTCCAGCCGTCTGGTGCGGCAGCCGAGGACGCTCACGGCGCGGTCGTCCTCCGCCAGGCGTTCGCGGAGGCGGTCGTGGGAGGACTCGGCGCGCGTCACGCGGTCCCACCTCGTCAGCGCCACGCCGTCGGGTGGCGGGCCGGAGAACACCGTGACCGCGGTGGCGGAGTAGCGGGTCAGTGCCGTCGTGGCGGAGAGAACGGCATCATCCAGGTGAGCGGACAGAACGATCATTGGGCCCCCTGATAACTGCTCGCGGCCGCGTACCACACGCGCCGCGCCAACACGAAGACGAAGAGCGACACCAGCGGTGAGGCGTGCGCCAGTGCGCTCACGACGGCGGAGTCCAGCTCCTGTCCCATGAGGACGGCCGACGGCAGGAAGGCCAGGTAGGCCGTCGGGATGACGGTGAGGAACACGACTCGCAACGCCTGCGGGAACACGGTCGTCGGGTAGTTGCCGAACGTCGCGCCCATCTCGTCGACCCACGCCGACAGCGTGAAGGTGTCGACGTAGCGGAACGCAAGCGACGTGACGAACAGCTGGAACGCGGCCTCCAGCAGCATCGCGCCGACGATCGCGGCGAGCAGGAACGCCACGCGCCACGCGGTCCAGTCGACGTCCGTCAGCACGATGCCCGCACCCAGCAGGGTCGCGCCCACGGCGAGGTCGCCGAGCGCGGTCGGGTGCGCCCACGTGATCAGGACCTGCGTCAACAACGGCCTGGGGCGCAACAGGTACGCGTCGATCCGGCCCTCGCGCACCAGTTGTGGCACGAACGTGAGGTTGCTGAAGACGCCCACGTACAGCGCGTGCCCGATCAGGCGCAGACCGGCGATGAACACGACCTGGCCGCTGGTCCAGCCGCCCAGTCCGGGGAAGCGCGTCACGACGACGCCGAGGAACGCCACGGTGGAGGCCTGCCAGAGGATCCCGTGCAGCAGTTCCATCAGGAACTCGGTGCGGTACTCGAGTCGCGCGCGCACGTTCATCTTCGTCATCCGCCACACCAGTCGCGCGGTGCTCATCCGCCCTGCACCTCCACCCTGTGCTCGGCCCGGCGCCACAACTCACGGGTGCACAGCGCCAGCACGACGCACCACACGACCTGCATCGCCAGGTGCTCCGCTGCGTCGGCGGCAGGAATCCGTCCCACGTAGAGCGAGATCGGTGTGTTCACCATCCCCTGGAACGGCAGCCACCTCGCGGTCTCGCCGAGCCAGACCGGCAGGTACCACAGCGGGACGAACGCACCGGACAGGAAGTCGTGCGTGAAGTAGAAGACGCGGACCGCGTAGTTGTTCGCGGTGGTCCAGAAGCACAACAGGTCGAGCACGAGCACCAGGTGGTACCCGATCACCTGGCCCAGCAGCAGGCTCACCCCCGCGAGCACCGCCGCCGCACCACTGGCGGGACCGCTGACCAGCCCAAGCGACAGCGCCAGCGCGAACCCCGACGCGGACCACGTGCCCCAGTAGGAGATCTCGCCCAGCACCTTGGTCAGGTAGTAGCGACGCGCCCGCAACGGCCGCACGAACCAGTACGCGATCCGGCCGTCGCGCACCAGCGACCGCAGCGAGTCCCGCGACTCCACCCGCGAACCCCACCGGACGCGGGTCACCAGCACGGCCATGATCACGTACGTCACGGCCTGGTCCGCCGTGAGACCACCGGCGACCACCGTCGTCGAGTACAGGGCGCGCCAGAGGAAGTACAGCAGCGCCACCTGCACGACCACCATCGCCGCGGCGACGAGGAACCGGCTGCGGTGCGAGAGCTCGACGAGCAACGGCACGCGCAGCAGCCGCACGGTGGCGGTCACGCCCCGACCGCCTTGAACGCGTCGCGCACGAGCTCCTCGACGCTCTGCTCCTCCACCCGCAGGTCCACGACCGGCAGGTCCGTGACCAGCTTGGCGATCACCGCGCGGTGCTCACCCGGTTCCGGCTCGACGACCGCGTGCAGGGGTGAGCTCCGCAGGATCCGTGCTCCCGCAATGGAAAGGCCGTACACCGGCTCGCCGAACGTCACGTGGATCGTCGGTGTCGACCGTTGTGCGCCGCGCAGATCGCTCAGCGAGCCGTCGAACGTCACGCGCCCGTGGTTGATCAGCACCAGCCGCTCGCACAGCTGCGCGACCTCGGTCATGTCGTGCGTCGTGAGCAGCACCGTCTTGCCGCGTTCGGCGACCTGGTGCCGCAGGAACGTGCGGACCTGCTCCTTCACCACGACGTCCATGCCGATCGTCGGCTCGTCGAGGAAGATCGTCCGCGGGTCGTGGATCATCGACGCGGCCAGGTCGCACCGCACCCGCTGGCCGAGCGAGAGGTGCCGGACAGGGGTGGACCAGAACTCGGACAGGCCGAGCAGGTCGTCGAACTCGGCGAGCCGCCGCTCGTGCACGCCGTCCGGAACGCCGTAGACGTCGCGCAGGATCGTCAGCGAGTCGATGGCGGGCAGGTCCCACCACAGCTGCGTGCGCTGGCCGAACACGGCGCCGATCTCGTAGGCGGCGCGCTGCCGGTCCCGGTGCGGCACCCGCCCGTTGACCAGCAGCTCGCCGCTCGACGGCACCAGGATGCCGGTGAGCATCTTGATCAGCGTCGACTTGCCGGCGCCGTTCGGGCCGAGCAGCGCGACGAACGAGCCCTCGCCGATGGTCAGGTCGACGTCGCGGATCACCTCGCGCACCTCGCGCACCGGCCGCACGAGCGAACGCACCGCGGCGCGCACACCAGTGCCGCGGATCGTGACGGTGTACGACTTGTTCAGGCCGCGCGCGACCACGGCGTTTTCTGTCACGTCCGCCCCCCAAAGCAAAACGTGTTGTACCGGGAATTCTGCTGCTGGCCCGGCGATCAAATCAACGCTAGCATTGCGAATCGAGGTAGTCAACGAAAGAGGAGTTCGCCATGAGTCCACTCGTCACTGTTGTCATACCCACGAGAAACCGTCCCGGAACGCTCTCGGAAGCATTGCATTCGATTGCGGAGCAAACTGTCGACGACGTCGAGGTGGTGGTGGTAAACGACGCAGGAGACGACGTGTCGCACGTCGTCTCCGAATTCACGGGTGAATTGGCCGTGCGGCTCGTGGACCACCACGTGAACCGTGGCGTCAGCGCCGCGCGCAACACCGCGCTGGACCTCGCGCGGGGCAAGTACGTCAGCTTCCTGGACGACGACGACCTCTACCTGCCCAACCACCTCGCGCTCGCGCTGAAGCTGCTCGAGCCGGGTGACGTCGACTTCGTGCACGCCAACGTGGCGGTGCGCACCGACCGCGTCACCCCGGCCGAGCAGATCTCCCTCCTCTACGACCTGCCGACGAACGAGGAGTTCCTGCACGTCATGAACTACGTCCCGACGATGGGTGCGATCTGCCGCAACCCGCGCGACCTGCCGGGCGCGCGGTTCGACGTCGGCCTCGCGCTCGGCGAGGACTGGGACATGTGGCTGCGGCTGATCCGCGAGCACGGCTTCCGCTGCGGGAACGTCCCCGAGGTCACCGTGCTCTACCACCGCATCGAGGATTCGGCGAGCGCGACGATCGACGCCGATCACGACGTTGACGGTTTCCAGCACTTCTTCGACTGCTGGAAAGCCGTGTGCGCACGGTTCCAGGTCGCCTCCGATTCACGCGCCGCGCTGTACCGGAAATACGGTGTGATCATGCACGAGATCATTCTGGAGAGGCTCGTGGCGAACGTCGCCCTCCCGCACGCCTATTACGAGCACATCCTCCACATCCTGTTCGACGGGTTCACCGGGAAGTTCCCCGACGACGAAGTTCCGGCCCGCATGGCGGCATTCCTCGACACCGCCCGCTAATCGGTCGCGATCACGAATTGTTCGGAGCCGTCGAGAACGGACGAGACGGCTTCGAGCAATCCCTTCACCACCGGAACCCCGAGTGCCGTGAAGTGGTCCAGCGAGTGCAGCGCGTTCGGCCCGGCGTGGTAGAGCACGCAGGAGACACCGCACTCCATTGCCGACCGTGCGTCGTCGACGCTGTCCCCGACCAGCAGCACCCTGTCCGCGGGCACCGCGACGCGGTCGAGGTGCCGCTGCAGGTGCGGCGCCTTGCGGGCGAACTCGGTGCCCACCAGCCCGTCGACGCGGACGAAGAAGTCGCCGATGTCGAACTTCTTCACCAGCGGCATCAACCGGTCGTGCGGGTGCATCGACAGCAACGACTGGCTGCGGTTCGCGTCCCGCCACGTCTCCAGCGCCCGCACCGCGTCCTCGGTGAGCTCGATCTTCTCGCGACGGCGGAGGTAGGCCGCCTGGAAGCTCTTGTCCAGCAGCCCCTGCTCGACCCTCGTGAGCCTGCGCCCGATGAGCTGCTCGTAGAACACCGGGATCGGCTGGCAGTGGTGCAGCTGGTAGTCCTCCCTGGTGATCGCGCCGAGGCCGGCGTGCGTGAACGCGTCGATCGTCGAGTCGATCAACGCCTCACCGTCGGCGAACAGGGTTCCGTTCCAGTCCCAGATGATGTGTTCCGCGGACACGCCACGCTCCTCTCCCGCATCTTGTCTACCGAACCTCTGCCATGCGCGCATCCACGATCCGCTCCAGCAGTTCCGCCGCCCCGCCCGCGTCGTTGCCGGCCACGACCAAGTGCGCGGCGGCTCTCACCTGGTTGTCCGCGTTGCCCATCGCGACGGCGAGACCACCGGTGGCGAACATGACCAGGTCGTTCGGCATGTCCCCCACACAGGCGATTTCCCGCAACGCGACGCCCGCCGCGGCGGCGATCACCCGCAACGCCGCCCCCTTGTCCGCGGCCGCCGGCGAGATCTCCAGGAACCGCTGCGTCGAGTAGGTGACGGTGACGTCCCCCGCGACGGCGCGGACCGCTCCGGCGAGCTCACCGGCCGGCCGCCCGGTGCGCGCCGCGAGCAGCTTCAGCACCACCCCACCGCGGACCAGGTCCTCGACGGTGCGGTCGTTCTCCACAACGCACCACTCGTGCGCCAGGTCCTCGGGAAATCCCTCGTCCAGGACGAGATCGGACTCGGTGACCGCGCCGAGCACCAGACCCAGCCGCCGCAGCTCACCGACGAGGTCGAGCCCGAAGCCGCCCGCGAACACGTGCCTGCGCAGCACGGCACCGTCGCGGTCGCACACGACGGCGCCGTTGCTGGCCGCCAGGAAGCCGCTCAGCCCTGCGCCGCCGAGCACGGCGCGCGCGTCGCCGAGCGGCCTCCCGGTCAGGAACGCCACCTCCACTCCCGCCGACAGCGCGGCGGCGACGGCCGCGCGGACCCGCGGCGTCACCCTGCCCCCCAGATCGAGCAGGGTGCCGTCGAGGTCCGCCGCGACCAGCCGGATGTCGCGCATCGGCGTCGGGGTGGTCATCGCACGTAGCTCTCGTCCGTCTCGAGCACCACGGACACCAGCCGCGGCCCCTCCAGCACGAACTCCACCTCGGCGGTTCCCGACCACCGGCGCGTCGCCCTCGTGCCCTCCCCCAGCGTGATCCACATCCAGCCGGAGTCGTTGACGATCGAGGGCACCGGCCGGCTGGCGTCCCAGAGCAGCTCCGGCACGTGCAGGACGTTCACCGAGATCAGCCGGTCGCCGACGAGGTCGAGCCGTACCGCACTGGTGAACGCCACCCGCGTCATGCCGGCGGCCGGTTTCTCGGCGAACGCCAGTTCGATCCGCCCGACGTCGAGCCACGCGCGCACGGCGGGAACAATGGAATGCTCCACCACTGCGATCCCCTCCTCAGACGGCTTGCAGGCGGTCGAGTCCGGTAACCAGCGGCGCCGGCAGCGCCGACGGCCGCAGCTCGATCTCGCCGGCGAC
Source organism: Lentzea sp. (assembly GCA_030146905.1). The sequence continues at coordinate 6,958 of JASLAV010001227.1, forward strand.
CGCGTCCGTCGGTGCCATGGCGAGCCAGGCCACGAAGGCCGCGACCGAGTCCGTGCTCATCTTGAACTCGGACCGGTCACCGTCGAGGTTCGCGATCGCGCCCGGCGAGATGAGCGTCGTGCGCACGCCGTGTGGCCGTTCCTCCAGCAGCAGCACCTCGCACACGGCCTTCAACGCGGCCTTGGTCGCGCAGTACGACGCGCCCTGCTCGAAGAAGTGCGTGCTCGCGTGACTGCCCATGAGGACGATCTGCCCGCGTGACGCGCGCAGCGCCGGCAGCGCCGCGCGAACCGCGACCAGCACGGACGTCAGGTTCACCCTGAGCGCGTGCTCCCACTCCTCGACGTCGAGCGCCGCCACCGACGCGAAGTACCGCTCGACCGCGTTGTGCACGACCAGGTCCAGCCGCCCGGCACGGTCCACGACCACGCCGACCGCCGCGCCGACGGCGTCCACCTCGGAGAGGTCGACGACGATCTCGCGCTCGTGCCCCGTCGCCGTGCGGTTGAGCCGCCACACGCTCATCCCGGTCCGCTCCAGCCAGGTGGCGATGGCGAGACCGGTGCCGCGGTTGGCCCCTGTGACGATGGCGACCCTGCCGTCAGGCGCGATGTCGGACGTCATCGATCAGCTCCCGCCACTTCGTGACGATGGTCTCCGGGTCCGCCCCTCGGCGGAACAGGTCCTTGTCCAGCGGTGTGCCGTCCGGGGCCCGCAGCCGCATGCAGTCCGGCGACACCTCGGAGATGACGATCGACTCACCGTCGTGGTCGACGGCGATCACCAGGCAGAAGTCCCACAGGTCGAGCGGCGCGAGCCACTCGCGCAGGACCTCGTTGGTGCGCAGCGCGGTCTGGTGGAACGCCTCGACCGGCACGCCGAGCAGGCGCAGGTAGTCCTCGCCGATCGGCTGGTCCTCCGGGTCGGTGCGGTAGTCGAACTTCACGACGGGCCGCGAGAAGCGGTGCCCCTCCTCGAACAGTCCCGGGTACTTGCGGATCGTCGAGCCCGTCGCGATGTTCTTCACGATCACCTCGAACGGAGGCGCCGGCCGGTACTTCGCGACGTAGCTGATGGCGCCCGTCCGCCGCAGGAAGGCCGTGCGGACCCCGGCCGCGGCGAGCTTGTCCGCCGCGAGCTCGTAGAAGTCGAGCCGCGGCCTGCCGGTCTCCTCGACCATCTCGTCGCGGTCGAAGGTGAAGCTGCGCAGGCTCGGTACGAGCTCCACCTCGCAGGTGTCGTCGTCACGCAGCCAGAGCCGCTTGGAACGCCCCTCGATGTCGGGGGCCTTGGTCTTGGTCATCTCGATCCCCCCAGGATCTACAGCCAGCACCCGTCCATGGCCGATCGGCAGTGGCAGCTCGCGTCGTCGGTCAGCGCGGCGACGACCCTGCGCACCACCGGTTCGACGCGGTGGATGTTCTTCTGGAACTCCTCCACGATCTCGCGGTGCAGGATCGGCGGCTCCCCGCTCTCCGGCTTGATCACCTCGGAGATGACGCCGTAGTCCGTGCAGTAGGACAGGTTGACGTAACACATCTCCAGCTCGCGGGCGACCGACGCCTCCGTCGACTGCGTCATGTTGATGACGTCGGCACCCCACGAGTTGTAGAGCCGGCTCTCCGCCTTCGTCTGGAAGCGCGGCCCGTTGATGATCACCGCCGTCGCGTCGGGGTGCACGACCTCGTCCACACCCTCCAAAGAGGACAGCGCCTCGGTGCGCAGCCGGTGGCAGTAGGGCTCCGCGCAGTCGGCGTGCGCACCACCCGGCTTGTCGAACACCGACCAGTCACGTCCCCACGTCAGGTCGATGAACTGGTCGATGAGCAGGAAGTGGCCCTTGCCGACCCGCGTGGAGAGGCTGCCGACGACGTTGAAGCCGAGGATCTGCTTTGCGCCGAGCTGCTTCATCGCCGCGACGTTCGCGGTGTAGGGCACGCGGTGCGGCAGGTACTCGTGCTCCCGTCCGTGCCGCGGCAGGAACCCGATCGTCTTGCCGGCCCACTCCGCGATCGTGACGGGCGAGCTCGGGTTCCCGTACTCGGTGGTGACCTCCACTTCCTCAGTGCTCTCGAAGAACTTGTAGAACCCGGTACCTCCGATGAACCCCAGATCGATCACGAGAACTCCTCCCCCATAAAGGTGTTTAACGCGAACGCCCCCACAGCAGCCCGAAGAGGGACAGCACCGCGACGAGCGCCGCGAACCCGTTGAACGCGGCCCCCAGGCCGACCAGCGTGATGAGCCCGCCGACACCGAAGCTCGCGATGGTGGTGCCGAGATAGCACCAGATGAAGAACAGCGAGATCGCCTTGCCGCGACTCGCGTCGTCGGAGTGCACGGCGACGAGCTGGGTCGCGCCCTGCAGACCGAAACCCTGACCGATGCCGCAGAGGACCGCGGCCGCGACGATGAACCAGATGTTCGAGAACACCACGGCGCCCACCAGCGCGAGCGACCCGACGGCGTTGAACACGAGACCGAACCCGGTGACGCTGAGGTCGCTGCGCTTGAGGTGCACGGCGCCGAAGATCGCGGACAGGATGAAGCACAGCGCGACCAGGAACCCCTGCACACCGCCGCTGCGCACGCCCACGATCGACTCGAGCACGACCGATCCGAGCGAGGCCAGCAGGCCACCGGAAGCGAACGCGCAGAAGCCCGTCAGCAGCGCGATCCGGCCGGGAACGCTCGCCATCAGGGACTTCACGACCGACCCGGTCGAGGCCTGTTCGCCCCCGCCGGCGCTGAGGCCGGCCGGCACGCGCATGAACGGCATCACGGCGAGCGTCGCGATGATCTGCACGACCCAGACCAGTTGGCCCTTCCACGGCGCGAACTCCAGCAGCAGCCCGCTCCACAGCGGGCCTGCCGCCAGACCGACCGCGTTCGCCGACGTGGTGAACCGGCCGACCGTCTTGTTCACGTTGGAGAGGTCCAGCTGGGCGAGCAGGACCGGGACGGCGCCGGTGAACACACCGAGCACGACGCCCTGCACGAAATGTCCCGCGAACAACGCGAACGCGCCGTTGGCGTAGAGGAACATCACGTCGGCGGCGATCGACAACGCGCAGGCCCAGACCAGCACGTACCGGTGGTGCACCACTCTCGGCATGACCATGAGCCCGACTAGCGTGCCCAGCACGTACGTCGCGAACAGCATGCTGACGGTCGCGGCGGTGATGCCGAGAGTGGTCTGGTACACCGGGTACAGCGGGGCGGGCAGGCCGCTCGGCATGTGCAGCAGCATCAGGCCGAACGCCAGCACGAGCGCGGAACGACGCGCGTCCTTGGTCAGGGTGCTCATGCCGCCACCTCGGCCTTGTCCGGCGCGGTCCGCCACTCGTCCGGCAGGTGGCTGACGTCGCCGATCGCCTTGAGCGTCACGCGGTCGCCCGCGAACCGCAGGTGCGACAGCGACCCCACGGAGACGTTGCCGATCTCGCGGTAGCGGGAGGGTGGGAGGCCGAGGAAGAAGGACAGCACGAGTCGCACAGGCGCTTTGTGGGTCACGACGGCGATCTTGCCACCCTCGCGCAAGGCGTCGCGGACGGCCGCCACGGCCCGCGCCATCACCGCCAGCCCCGTCTCCCCGCCCGGCGGCGAGAACAGCGCGGGATCGAACTCCCAGCGCCGCAACAACTCCTGGTCGACGTCGGCGGGGAGCAGGTCCTCCCACTCGCCGAAGTGCAGCTCGCGCAACCGTTCGTCGGCCGTGACCGCCACACCGTGCTGCGCCGCGACCGCCGCTGCGGTCGCGCGGGTGCGTGCCGCCGGGCTCGTGTACACCGCGCGCACACCGGTCAGCGCCCTGTGCCCGCCGACGAGTTTCGCCATCTGCTCGCCGACCGGCGTGAGCACGCCCTCGTGGACGCCGCAGAACTTTCCCTGCGGGGTGCAGTGGGTCTGCCCGTGCCGGATGAGCACGAGTTCGCCGTGGAGTCCTTCAACACGCATCTCTGTTCCTAGTTCCCGTCCAGCTCGATGCCCAGCGCCTCCGCGAGCGCCGTGGCCACGTACTCGTCGCACTCGGGCGGCAGCGCGTGCAGTCCTGCGGCGAGGTCCGCCACCTTGGGCAGGACCAGTTGCAGGGCCAGGACCTGGCTCGCGAACGTCACGTCCATGACCTCGCTCGCGTTCCCGCGCCCCGCGGAGAGGTTGACGATGTGCCCGCCTCCCAGCAGTTCCACGGTGTTGCCGTTGGACAGCCGCAGTTCCTCCAGGCCCGGCGCGAGCTCCCTGCGACCGGTGACGACCGCGGCGAGCGCCTCCTGGTCGATCTCCCAGGGCAGGTGCCCGCCGTTGGCCAGCACGGCGCCGCTCTTCATGGCGAGCAGGTCGTCGCGCCCGATCACGCCCGGCTTCCCGGTGACGGTGCAGAAGAAGTCACCGATCTTGGCGGCCTCCCGCATGGGCAGCACCTCGTAGCCGTTCAGCACGGCCAGCAACGCCTTGGTGGCGCTGACCTCCGTGACGACGACCCGTGCGCCCAGCCCTCGCGCCTTCTGCGCCACACCCGACCCGACGCGGCCGTGACCCGCGACGACGAACACCTTGCCCGCCAGCAACCTCGCGCTGACCGTGGCGATCGTCTCGACGAGCGACTGCGCGGTGCCGTGCGGGTTGTCGACGGCGTCCTTGCCGAAGGACTCGTCACTCTTGATCACCGGGAACCGCAGCGGGCCGATCCCTGCCAGTGCCGCGAGCCCGTCCGGCGTCTTCTCGGTGGCCAGCACCGGTGCCGGCAGGTGCGCGAAGTCCCCGTGCAGCGCCGTGATCAGCACCGCGCCCTCGTCGAGCACGAGCGTCGGACCGTCGGGCCACACGCTGAGCACCTCGTGCGCGCCGCGGGCGAGGTCGTCTTCGGACATTCCGCGCTTTCCGTGCACGACAACGCCGTCCTGGCGCATCGCCGCGGCGATCTCCTCGTCGGTGGTGGTCGTGCTGGACGCGCACCACACGACCTCGGCGCCGAGCGCGAGCAACGTCCGCACCTGCACCGCGGTCTCGGCGGTGACGTGCCCGCACAACGCGATCCGGTGGCCGTTCAGCGGTGCGACCTCACCGAACTCCCGCCGAATGGCGGCGAGCACCGGCATGCGCGCCGTCGCCGTGTCGAGCTTCACCGTCATGCCGCTGCCTCCTGGTCGATCCGGATGCCCATGGCGGCGAGCTTGCGCCGCGCGACGTCCTCGTCCTGCTCCGCCGTCACCTCGTGCACACCGGGAGCAGGGACGGCCGCCGCCAGGCCCAGGACAGCCAGCGCCTGGTTGGCGAAGGTCACGTCCATGACCTCGCTGGGATTCCCCTCGCCGGCGGCGAGGTTCACCAGACCGCCGCCCGCCAGCAGGTCCAGGTACCGGCCGTCGTGCAGGCGGTGCCTTGCCACGTGCGGCCGCACCTGCTCCACCCCGGCGGTGCGCTCGGCGAGATCGGCGAGGTTGATCTCGGTGACCGAGTGCCCGGTGTTGCACAGCACCGCGCCCGACGGCAGCACGTCGAGCTGCTCACCGGTGACGACGTCCGGGTATCCCGTGGCGGTGCACAGGAAGTCGGCCTGCGCCGCTGCCTTCACCGGGGACAGCACCTCGAAACCGGCGAGCCGCGCGCGGACCGCGGTCCCGGTGCTGCGGCACGTCACGATCACACGGGCACCGAGACCGGCAGCGCGGATCGCGACACCCCGGCCGACGTGCCCGAACCCGGCGACGACGAACCTCTTGCCCGCGAGCAGCGCGCCGGTCGCCCGCAGGATGCCGTCGACCGTGGACTGACCGGTGCCGTAGGTGTTGTCCACCTCCCACTTGGTGACGATGTCGTTCACCGTCACGACGGGGAAGTCGAGGTCCAGCTCGCGGACCCGGCGCGACCCCTCGGTGGTCTTCTCCGTCGCGGCGACCAGTTCCGGGAAAGCGGACCGGACGCGCACCACCCGTTCGATCATGCGGGAACCGTTGTCCAGCACGATGGTCGGACCGGCGGGGAACGCCGCGAGCACGTCGTCGATGCCCTGCTCGACCTCGGCCGTGGTCATGCCGCGCCGTCCGAACACCCGGACACCCGCGGCCCGCAGCGCCTCCGCGACCTCGTCCTGCGTCGACACCTCGTCACCGCCCGTCCACGCGACCTCGGCGCCCGCGGCGGCCAGAAGCTCCACGAGGACACCGGTCTCCTTCGTGAGGTGCACGCACCCGCTGACACGGTGTCCCGCCAGCGGCCGGGTGCGCGCCGCCTCGCTCTGAATGCCGTCGAGCACGGGCATCTGGGAACGTGCGAACCGGAGCGCGTCGCGCCCGGCCCGCACCAGGTCCTCGGTCACGTGCGCGCCCCCGCGAGCGCCGCCTGGCAACCGCACTCCGCCACCTCCGGCATCGCGCCGACCAGCCGGCGGACGATGTCCAGCACCCGCTCGGAGTCCGCGCTGAACGCCTTGAGCACGCCCTCGTGCGTCACGACCTCCGCGCTCTCCTCACCGACGATCTCGGCCGCGGCCACGTCGTAGTCGGTGATGTAGGAGAGGTTGGCGTAGCAGAGCTCGAGCTCGCGGGCGAGCACGACCTCCGGGTACTGCGTCATGTTCACGAGGTGCCAGCCCTGGCCGGAGAACCACCGGCTCTCGGCCCTCGTCGAGAACCGCGGCCCCTGGATCACCACGACCGTTCCGCTCGGGTGCACGGTGGCGTCCGCTCCGACGAGCGCCTTCGCGGAGTTCTCGCGCAGCCGGGCGCAGTACGGGTCAGCCGAGCTGATGTGCGCGCCGATGTCGCCGGAGAAGAACGTGTCGGGACGCCCGGTGGTGCGGTCGACGAACTGGTCGACCAGCACGAAGTCGCCCTTGCGGTACTCCGGCTGCAGGCTGCCGACGGTGTTGAACGCGACGATCTGCCGCACGCCGAGCTGCTTGAGCGCCCAGAGGTTGGCCCGGTACGGGACCTCGGAGGGCAGGTAGTCGTGGTTGCGCCCGTGCCGCGGGAGGAACGCCACCCGCCTGCCGGAGACGGTCGCGATGCTGATCGGTGCCGACGGCTCGCCGTAGGGCGTGCTGAGCTGCACGTCCTCGGCGTCCTCGAGGAACTTGTAGAAACCCGTACCGCCGATGATGGCGATGCCGACCTGGTCAGTCATGGATCACTCCCCAATTGATTCCGCTTACCAGCTGTTCCTCGACGGAGCGCACGAGCGCACGGGTGGCTTGCTCGTCGCCGAGCTCGCCGTACACCCGCACTCCCCCCTCGGTTGTGGACGCGCGCAACAACAGCCATTGGCCGTCGGGTAACCAGAACTTCGTGCCGTCCACCTCGGTGATCTCGATCGGTTCCAGCCCGCACGCGCGCAGGGCCGTGAGGCCCGCCGCGCGCGGATCGGCACCTTCAACGTCTACTTTGGACTCGAACCAGCAGAGGTCGCCCACCCGCGCCCTCAGGTCGTTCAGCAGTTCCGCGAGCCTGGAGTCCGTGCCGCTCAGCAGCTCCGCCAGCAGGACGATCGCCGCGAACGGGTCGCGGTCCAGGCCGAACTCGGTGAAGCTCAGGTCCCCCACCGCCCCGCCGGCGACGTCGACGCTGTTCGTCGCGAGCAGCGGGGACAGGTGCTTGAAGCCGACCCCGACCTCGTGCACCGGCGCGCCGATGCGCCGGGCCACCTCGCGCACCGCCGTTCCGGTCGACGTCGTGACGGCGACACCCGCGGTGGGCACGCCGAGCGCTTCCCGCCGCTCCAGCAACAACGCGAGCAGTTCCGACGGCTGAACGGTCCTGCCGCGGTCGTCCAGGACGTAGACGCGGTCGCCGTCGCCGTCCAGCACGATCGCCAGGTCCGTGCGGTGCGCGGCGGCTCGTTCCCGCGAGGCCGGCACCGACGGGTCGGGCACGATGCCGCCGAAGTCGGGGTCCGGCGTGCAGGCCACGCGGGTGACCGTCCAGCCGAGGCGCTCGCACAGGCGTGCCACGGGCTCACCGGCCACACCGCCGAGCCCGTCGACCGTCACGGCGAGCGGCCGCGGGGTCCCCGCGCGGGCCAGCACTTCCGCGATGTGCTTGTCCACCAGGGCGTCCGCGGGCTCCGCCACGAAGTCGTCCCCCGACGACACCTCCAGCCGCCGCGCCCGGAAGTGGGCGTCGATCTCGGCCTCCAGCTCACGCGGCAACGGACATCCCGGCGCCACCTTGACCTTGAGCCCGTTCCACCGCGCGGGGTTGTGGCTCGCGGTGACCAGCAGCGCGATGTCGGCGTCCCCGCGCCGCACCGCCGCCGTGGCGGTCGGGGTGGGCGGGTGCGGCTGGTGCCGCACCTGC
>JASLAV010001245.1 GCA_030146905.1 Lentzea sp.
GAGGGCGCGCAGGGTCCCGACTCGTCCTTCGAGGCGCTGCCCGCGTTCGAGGAGCTGATGGCGGACCTCCCGAGCCGTCGCTCCACCGCGTCGGGCAACCAGCAGGGCGGCAAGCCGGCCCAGCAGAAGCGTGGCCTGTTCGGTCGCCGACCGGGTCAGCCCGCCACCGGCGAGCTGCGTGCCTACCAGCCGCAGGAGCGGCCGGCCTCGCGCCCCATCCAGACCGTCGGTGCTCCCGGCGCCGGTGGGCCGTCGTTCGGTTCCGCGAACGTGGAGACGCAGAGCTTCCAGGCGCAGAACTTCCAGGCGCCGAGCGCTCCGCCGCAGGACTTCCAGGCGCCGAACCCGGCGCAGGACTTCCAGGCACAGAACGCGCCACAGGACTTCCAGGCGCCGAGCGCTCCGCAGACGGCGGGCCCGCTGACCGGGGCCTTCCCGGTTCAGGCCCCGGCGCAGCCGGAGCAGGAGCCCGTGGTGGCGGACCCGACCTACCAGCGGGGCTTCCAGGAGGGCTACCAGCGGGCGGTGCAGGAGTCGCTGACGTCGGCGGTGCCGACCGTGCCGAGCGCACCGGCGGGTGGCACGGTCCCCCTGCCCACGCAGGCGCAGCCGGCTGTTCCGGCGCCGGCCCACGGCACCAACCCGTTCGTCGACGCGGCACCGCGTGCGGCGGCGGCAGCCCCGGCGCCGGCCCGCGAGCAGGCGCCCACCTCGTTCGCGTCGAGCCCGGCCACGCAGGCCGTGCCGATGGCGACCGCGCTGCAGTCCTTCGAGGCACCGGTTCGCGAGCCCGTCCGCGAGTTCAGCGAGCCGTACCCGACCGGCGCTGTGTACGACCCGACGTACGGTTCGCCTGCGCCGCTCGCCAAGCGGGCCGCCGGCACGGACGGCGACGGCAAGGACCCGCTCGACCCGGAGTACGTGCGGGACTCGGTGGAGGCTCGATCGGAGTGGACGGCTTCGGCGGTCCTCTACGAGGAGATGACGAGCCTGCTGCGCCGAGGGGCTTTTCAGGAAGATGATGTGAAGGAGAACGACTCGTACCGTCCGGCAGCCGTCAAGACGGAGGTCGTGGGCGGCGGTCTGACCCGCCGTACTCGTGGTGCCTCCGGCACCGGGGCGGATCCCACCGTCGAGCGTCTCTCAGCTCGCATTGACCGTGATCCCGAGCAGCTCCGCTCACGTCTTTCGGCATTCCAGTCGGCCACAGCCCGTGGCCGCTCGGAATCCGTGGACGAGGGTGGATCGGAGAACGAGAACGGCAAGAAGGCCGATGGGGACTCGACGTGGGCACCCTCGACCGTGAATCATGTCCCTGACTCAGCGCCGCAGTCGCGGTGACAAGCGCGTCTGTGGATTCTGACTAGGAGGAACAGAGAGTGACCCTCAGCACCGAAGCAACGAATTTCGGGTGGCTGCTCGACAACTTCGTGCGTACCGTTCCCGGCAGCCGCCACACGCTCGTCGTGTCAGCGGACGGCCTGCTCATGGCGATGTCCGACCAGCTGGACCGCACGAGCGGTGATCAGCTCGCGGCAATCGTTTCGGGTATGTCAAGCCTTACGCGTGGAGCTTCTCGGCAGCTCAACGGCGGTAATGTCCGTCAGGCAATCATCGAGATGGACAACGGCTTCCTTTTCCTGATGAATGTCTCGAACGGGTCAGTGCTCGGCGTGGTGGCGGAGGCTACGTGCGACATCGGTCTTATCGGCTACGAGATGGCTCTTCTGGTGTCCCGCACCGAGGCCACTCTCACGCCGCAGCTGATCTCGGAGATGCGTGGCAGCCTCCCGGTCGATGGGCAGACCCGAGCCGCCAGCGTGGGATGAGGACTCGACCATGACGTACGCACCTTTCGGTTCCCAGGGGCAGGGGGACGTCCGTGAGACGTCCACCGTGCGCCCCTACGCGGTCACCGGAGGCCGGGTGCGGTCGGAGCTGTCCGACCTGCCGCTCGAGGCCCTCGTAGAGGTTCTGCCCGGCGCGGTCAGCAGTTTCGGGTTGCCACCCGAGAAGCGCGCGATCCTCCAGCACGCCGCCCACACGTACGTGTCGATCGCCGAGCTCTCGGCCCTTCTGCGGCTGCCCCTGGGTGTCGTCCGGATTCTTGTGGCGGACATGCAGGAGGAAGGGCACGTCACCGTGCACACCTCGACACCGGTTAACGTCCACACAGGCCACGGCAGCTCGAACTCGGGCCTGTCGCTGAGCGTCTTGGAGAGTGTTCTGAATGGCATTTCCGCCCTCTGACGGCGGGGCCCGCAGCGGTCCCAACTGGGCCCCGGTGTCGGGTAACGCCGGCACCGCGACCGCTTCCTCGAGCACGCCTGCGCGCCAGAGCGTGCTGGGTGGTGGTGGCGGTGCTCCGGCACCCACCGCACAGGCCTCCCGTCCCGCGCAGGCACAGCCTGCACCGCCGGTGATGCAGCAGGCTCCGGCCGGCAACGCCGGCGCACAGGCGGCTCCTGGCGCACAGCCCGCAGCCGAGCGCACCGCGCCCACGGTCGTCAAGATCGTCGTCGCCGGTGGCTTCGCGGTCGGCAAGACGACGTTCATCGGGTCGATCTCCGACGTCGAGCCGCTGAACACCGAGGCTGCGATGACCGAGCACTCGGTGGGCGTCGACGACGCCGGTGGCGTCACCGACCGCAAGACCACTACCACGGTGGCCATGGACTTCGGCCGTGTCGAGCTCCCGGGCAACCTGTGGCTGTACCTGTTCGGCACCCCGGGCCAGGACCGCTTCCTCTTCATGTGGGACGACCTGGTGCGTGGCGCGATCGGTGCTGTCGTCCTGGTCGACACCGACCGCCTGGAGCAGTGCTTCCCGGCGATCGACTACTTCGAGTCGCGCAACATCCCGTTCGTCGTGGGCGTCAACTGCTTCGACGGCGTGGCCAAGCACCGGCTCGAGGACGTGCGCGAAGCACTGCAGATCCCCTCGCACGTGCCGATGCTCTACACGGACGCACGCTCCCGGGCGGCGACCAAGCAGACGCTGATCGCGCTGGTCCAGCTCGCGATGCGTCAGCTCAGGTCCGGCGCACAGGCGCAGGGCGGAGCTGACGCATCGCGAGCTGGACCAGCGCGATCAGCGTCTGCTTGGTCTCCGCCCGGGAGCGTGCGTCCGTGTAGAGCATCGGCACGTGCGCGGG
>JASLAV010001251.1 GCA_030146905.1 Lentzea sp.
CGGAGTTCACCGACCGCGACCGCGACATCGTCACGGCGCTGGCGACGGCCGCGGGGTCGGCCATCGGCCACCTGCACCGCTACGAGCAGACGCGCAACCGCGAGCTGTGGCTGCGGGCCGCCGCCGAGGTCACCACCGACCTCCTGACCGGCACCAGCGGTCGTGAGGCCCTCTACCTGGTGGCGCGGACAGCGCGCAGGACGGCCGCGGCGGAGTCGGCCGCTGTCGTGCTCCCCGACCACAACGGTGACCTCGTCATCGAGGTGATCGACGGCGGTGAGCACGACGCCGAGGGCATGCGGGTGCCGAAGGAGGGCACGGTCAGCTACCGCGTCTACGAGTCGGGTCAGTCCGAGTGCCTCGACGAGGGCACGGTGCCGATCGTGCCGGGGCCGTGCGCGGTCGTGCCCCTCACCGTGGGGGACCGGACGCTCGGCGTGCTGATCGTCGCGCGGTCCGCTGACGAGCCCGCCTTCGACGACTGCGAGCTCATCGAGGCGTTCGCCGCGCAGGCCGCGCTCGTCCTCGAGTTCACGCGCGCCCAGGGCGACACCGAGCGGCTCGCGGTGCTGGAGGACCGCGACCGCATCGCGCGCGATCTGCACGACCTGGTCATCCAGCGGCTGTTCGGGCTCGGGCTGGGGTTGCAGGGGCTGACCGGGTTGAGCGCGCGGCCCCAGATCACCGAGCGGCTCAGCGGGTTCGTGGAGGAGGTCGACCACACGATCCGCGAGATCCGCCGCACCATCTTCTCCCTGCAGGAACCGCCGACGGGCAACACGAGCCTGCGCGGTCAGGTGCTCAACGCGGTGCACGAGTCCGCGCGGCTGCTCGGGTTCGAGCCCGACGTGTCGCTGGAGGGGCCGCTGGACACCGTCGTGCCGGACCAGCTCAGACCCGATCTGCTGGCCACGCTCAGGGAGGCGCTGACCAACGTCGTGCGGCATGCCCGCGCCAGGCACGTCGCGGTGGTCGTGAGCGTCAACCGCACGATGACGCGGCTGGAGCTCACGGTCAGGGACGACGGCCGCGGCTTGCCGTTGACCGACGACTCCGGCGGCGCGCCCCACCGCGCCGGTGGGCTCGCCAACATGGCGGCTCGGGCGCGGCGCCACCACGGCGACTGCGCGGTGGACTCGATCCCCGGCGCGGGCGTGAGCATCACCTGGTTCGTTCCGCTGGTGCTGCAGGAGGCGACATGGCGATAGCGGTGTTCGTGGTGGACGACCACGAGATCGTGCGGCGCGGGCTGGCGCAGCTGCTGGCGCAGGCTGACGACATCGACGTGGTGGGGCAGGCGGACAGCGCCACCTCCGCGGTCGCCCAGGCGCCGCGGCTCAAGCCCGACGTGGCGATCATCGACGTGCGGTTGCCCGACGGCGACGGCGTCACGGTGTGCCGGGAGATCAGGAGCCTCGTGCAGCCGCCACCGGCGTGCCTGATGCTCACGTCCTATTCGGACGACGAGGCGCTGTTCGGCGCGATCATGGCGGGCGCGGCCGGGTACATGCTGAAAGAGGTCTCCGGCAACGACCTCGTCGCCGCGGTCCGCACGCTCGCGTCCGGCGGGTCGTTGTTGCACGCCGGTGTCACGGCGACCGTGCTGCAACGGCTGCGCGGCGGACCGGAGGAGGACCCGCGCTACGCCGCGCTGAGCCCGCAGGAGCGCAGGATCCTCGACCTCATCGCCGAGGGCATGACGAACCGGCAGATCGCGAACCGGCTGTTCCTCGCCGAGAAGACCGTCAAGAACTACGTGTCGAGCCTGCTGCACAAGCTCGGCTTCGACCGCCGCACCGAGGCCGGCGTGTACGCGGCCAGGCGCAGGCGCACCCACCCCGGCACCTTCTGAACCCGAACGCACTCGTCTCTTGTGGACGGACACCCCGGGATGGCAACGTCGGCACGGCCGAGGGCTGGGGGCCGCATGAGACACCGCCACTTCGCCGTGGTGAACCACCTGTATCCGGACGTCCACGATCCGTTCCTGCTGCTGCGACAGCGGGCAGGAGGTCGTTTCGAGCGCTACGACGAGAACCGCGACTGGGTTCCGGCCGGTCGCCGGTGGCTGCTGGGCGAGCCCGTCGGAGGCACGGCGCTCGACCGCCTGCTGACGTCCTGGACGCCGCGCCCGCCGCGGGTCGAGCACCGGTACTACGCGTTCCTGGACGTGCGCGGGGATCCGTTGCGCCTCGCCCACCTGTGGAACGACGCCGGAGGTGTGGTGGCGGAGAGGACGTTCGTCAGCGAACGCTGGCGGGTCGTCGGTCCGTGCGTGTTCGAAGGCGACCGGCGAGTCGAGATCGACCAGGCACGGGCACGTGAGCTCGAAGCCGTCGTGACGCGCCTCAGCGATGCGCCGGTGGAACGGCGTTACCTCTACTGGGCCGTCGTCGACCCGGTCCTGCAACGGGTTCTGCGAACGTGGGGCGGTGACGACGGAACGCGGTACGCGGAATGGTCCACTGGACGCGGGTGGTACCGCGTTCACGTGCTGGACGTGGTGCACGACGGGACCGCGGTGCCGATCACCGAGGAACGGTCGGAGGAGCTGCGACGGTCGTTCCCGGCCGTCGCAGCTCCTTCCGGGTGTCACCAGCCGAGCTGAGCCGCCAGCTTCCGCGCCTGCTCCAGCGGACCGGCCTGCTGCTCACCGGGTTCCGGCAGCGGCACCCCGGGGCAGGACAGGTCGCCCGACGGTGTCACGCGGTCGACGAGGTAGCGCTCGACGACGTCGTTGACGCAGTCGTTGTCGAACCCGTAGATGGCGTGGTCGCCCTCGTCCTCGACGGTCAGCATCCGCGAGCCGGCGAACCCGGCGTGCGCCTTGCGCGCGCCCTCGATCGGCGTCGGACCGTCCCGTTCGGACTGCACCATCAACGTCGGCGTGACGCCGGCACCGGTGGGGCGCTTGAGGGTGACGTCCGGGCGGTCCCAGTAGGCGCAGGGACCCATGAGCTGGTAGTAGCCCACCAGCGGCCACCTGGCGCCGTCCCTGGCGGCGTCGCGCTCCAGGAACTCCCTGCCACCGCGGAACTCGGTGTCGTTGCACAGGATGCTGAGCTGCGTGGCGTTCTCCGCGTCCGGGTAGCTCGCCTGCGCGGTCAGCTGTGCCGGGACCGCACCCGCCAGCTCGGCCAGTTTGCGCGCCGTGCCGTCGAACGAGTACTTGCTGTACAGCCCTTGGATGATCAGGAAGTCCAGCTGGAACGGGTAGTACGTGCCCTCCGGCAGGGTGACGGGCTGCTCGCCGAGCCGGGCCCGCGTCCGTTCGTAGGACTGCCGCACCTCCTCGCCGGTCTTGCCGAGGTGGTAGACGTGGTCGTACTTCGCCACCCACGGCAGGAAGTCGACGCGGAACCGCCGCTCGAAGCCCATGCCGAAGTCGCCGAACACGCCCTGCCACGGCCCGGTGAAGTCGGTGTTCGAGTCGAGCACGACCTTGTCGAGGGTCTTGGGGAAGTACGTGGCGTAGTGGGCGCCCAGCCAGCTGCCGCCGGAGTAGCCGAGCCAGTCGACCTTCTCGCGCCCCAGAACCTGCCGGAGCAGGTCGAGGTCCTTCACGGTCTGGTCGGTGGTGATGTAGCGGCCGAACTCGCCGGACTTGGTCTGGCAGAACTTCGCCTGCAGCTCCATGCCGCGGTGGATCAGGTCGAGGTTCGCCCTGCTGCGGTCTCGCGGGTCCGTCGAGCCGAGGGTCTGGAACTCACCGCAGGTGACGTTGTTGCCGGCACCCGTTCCCCGGACGTCGATGCCGTAGACCTCGGCGTTCTCGCTGAGCTTCGGCCGGCTCAGGTAGACCAGCGGCAGGGTGCGCCCCGCACCGCCGGGCCCGCCGGGGTTGGTGAAGACCGCGGTCTTCGCGTTGCCGTCCAA
>JASLAV010001261.1 GCA_030146905.1 Lentzea sp.
AACATCGTGGCCGCGTTGCGCGGGGCGATCGACGACCGCGAGGTCGGGCTGGCGGCGGACCTGCTCGGCGGCGTGTTCTGGTACTGGCTCGTGAAGGGTGACAACGAGCGCGCCGAGATGTCGGTGCGCGACGTGCTCGCGCTCGGCGACCTGCTGCCGGCCGACCGCTTCGCGACGTTCAGGGCGATGCAGCTGATCATGGCAGCGGTGCCCGGCGTGACGGACGCGGCGGAAGCCGCGACCGTCATCGAGAACTGCGTGAACAGCGGCGCCGTCCAGAAGTACCCGTCACTGGCGATCGCGCTGCCGATGCTCGCGTTCCTCAGCCAGAACCACGAGCTCACCCGGCGCGAGGTGGAGCGGGCCGCGGCGAGCGAGGACCCGTGGGCACGGGCGGGCGCGGAGTGGGCGCGGAGCTTCATGCTGGTCGAGGAGGGTGACCTCGACGGCGCCGAGCAGGCGCGCGACCGCGCGTACGAGCAGTTCGTGGCCATCGGCGACCGGTGGGGCTCGGCGATGACGCTCGGCATGAAGGCCGGGTTCGTCTCGCAGACCGGCGACCACGAGGCGGCCATCGACCTGTACCGGCGCGGGCTCGCCGTGGCCACGGAGCTGCGGTCGCAGGACGACGCCGTGCAGCAGCGGTGGCGGCTCGCGGTGGAGTACTCCCGGATGGGCGACCACGCGGCGGCCGAACGCGAGATCGCCGGAGCGGAGCAGTTCGTCAGGGACGTGGGCAACTACCAGTTGTCGACCATGCTCGAGTACGCGAAGGCCGAAGTCGTGCTGCGCGCGGGCAGGGTCGGGGAGGCCCGCGCACTGAGCACCTCGTTCAAGCAGCGCGCCACCGCGTCGTCCACGCTCGGGTCGTTCGTCGCGGAGTGGGCTTCCACGCTCGACGCGCGCATCGCGATCGCCGACGGCAGGCTCGACGACGCGGAGGCCTGCGCCGCGTTGGCCATCAGGACGACGTCGGACCGCGGTGACATGTCGGACCTCGCGGGCGTCACCGAGCTGCTCGCCATCGTCCGCGACGCGCAGGGCCGTGGCGACGCGACCGTGCGGCTGCTCGCCTGTGCCCGGCACATCCGCGGGCGCCTCGACATGGGTGACCCGGACGTGCGCAGGCTGGTCGCCGCGTTCGGCGAGCCGGATCTCCTCCCCGGCACCAAGGCCGAGGTGGTGCGGCGGGTGCGCGAAGAGGCGGGCATCGGTTGACGCCCGCCTCCGATCGGATCTACACGCGCCTGCGGTAGGCCCACATCGCGAGCGGGAAGAACACCGCGACCGCGGCGAACATCCAGATCAGCGACCCGGTGAGCGGTCCGGCGATCGCGCCGCCGTTGAGCAGCCCGCGCAGCGCGTCCGACAGCAGGCTCACCGGGCTGACGTCCGCCCACGCCTTGAGCCAGCCCGGCATCGTGGACGTGCCGACGAAGACGTTGCTGCCGAACGTCAGCGGCATGATCAGCACGATCATGATGCCCTGCACGGCCTGCGGCGTCTTGAGCAGCATGCCGACGAACACCGACGCCCAGCAGAAGCACAGCCCGAACGCGATGGCCAGCCCTGAGGCGATCAGCAGCTCCACGGGACCCGTCTGCACGCGGTAACCCATGACCGTGGCGACGATCAGCAGCACCACGACGCACACCACGTACCGCACGACGTCCGCGAGCACCGCGCCCACCAGCGGCGCCGACCTCGCGATCGGCATGGCGCGGAACCTGTCGAAGACGCCCTTGGAGACGTCGGTGTTCAGCTGGACGCCCGCCGTCATGCTGGCCTGGAGGATGTTCATCACCAGGATGCCCGGCACCAGCATCTGCAGGTAGGCGTCGGTGTTCCCGGCGAGCGCACCGCCGAAGAGGTAGGTGAACATCACGAGCAGGATGATGGGCGCGATCGTCACGTCCGCCAGCTGCTCGGGGTTCTTGCGGATCTTGAGGATCCCCCGCCACGCCAGCGCGAGCCCGTGCCGCGTCCCCCTGTCCAACGCGATCGTGCTCATGCCAGGCTCCTCTCTGCCTGCTTGCCGGTCAGCGCGAGGAAGACCTCGTCGAGCGACGGCAGGCGCAACGCCAGCTCGTCCGCGGTGATCCCGGCGTCGTCGAGCTTGCGGACCAGCGTGGACAGCAGCACCGGGTCGTTGACGGGCGCCGTCAGCAGTCCGGTGTCGTCGTCGCGGGTCGGCCGGACACCGGTGAGGTCACCGAGGATCCGCTGCACCGCGTCGAGATCGCGCAGCGACGTCGGCCGCACCTGCAGCGTCTGGCCACCGACGCGCCGCTTGAGCTCGTCCGGCCGCCCCTGCGCCACCACGCGGCCGTGGTCGAACACCGTGATCGTGTCCGCGAGCTGGTCCGCCTCCTCCAGGTACTGCGTGGTGAGCAGGACCGTGACACCGTTCGCCACGAGCTTGCGGACCACGGCCCAGACCTCGTTGCGCGCGTGCGGGTCCAGTCCGGTGGTCGGCTCGTCCAGGTACAGCACGGACGGGTTGCCGACCAGGCTGGCCGCGAGGTCGAGCCGCCGGCGCATGCCTCCCGAGTACGTCTTGGCGGCCCGTCCCGCCGCGTCGGTGAGCTCGAACTGCTCCAGCAGCTCGGCCGCCCTGGCCTTCGCCCCCACGCGCGAGTAGTCGAGCAACCGCGCGAGCAGCACGAGGTTCTCCGTGCCGGACAGGTCCTCGTCCACCGACGCGTACTGCCCGGTCAGCCCGATGAGCGAACGGACCGCCCTCGGGTTCTTCACCACGTCGTGCCCGTGGACCGTGGCGCGTCCCGCGTCCGGGCGCAGCAACGTGGCCAGCACCCGCACCGCCGTGGTCTTGCCCGCGCCGTTCGGCCCGAGCACTCCCACGACCTTCCCCTCCGGCACCTCCAGGTCGACCCCGTCGAGAGCCTTGGTCTCCCCGTAGTGCTTGACCAGGCCTTCTGCCCTGATCGCCAGCGACATCGTTCGTCCCTCCCTGCGTCAGGAGGAAGTGTGCGCCCCGCCGCTGTCAGCGCGCGCACAGCACGCTGTCAGCCCTGGTCAGCGCCTCTTCCGCCGGGATGAGCCGTCACGTTGTGCGCGGTGATCTCCTCGCCGCAGCACCGGCACGCCAGGAACGCGTCGGCGAGCTTGCCGCAGGCGTTGTGCTCAAGCACGACCGGCGGGCCGTCGGGGTCCGGCACGTGGGCGTCGCCCCACTTCATCAGGACGACGATGGCGGGGAACAGCTCCAGCCCCGCCTGCGTGAGGCGGTACTCGTCGCGGTCCTCCGCGTACGGCACGCGGTGCAGCAGCCCGGCCTCGACGAGCGTCTTGAGCCGGGCGGACAGCGTCGGGCGCGGGATGGACAGGTTGCGGACGAACTGGCCGTACCTGCGCACGCCGAAGAACGCCTCGCGCAGGATCAGCAACGTCCACCGCTCCCCCACGATGTCGAGCGCCCGCCCGACGGACTCACCGCGGAACCGGCGGTCGTGGGCGTCGGAGTCGATCATCGGTGTCCCTCCGCCCGCAACGCGGTCAGCAGGCGCCGTCCCGCCGGGTCCTCCGCCGTCGCGGGGACGAGGCCGACGTGGCTCGCACCGGCTTCCAGGTACTCGTCGACGCGCCGGGCGATGTCCTGGGCCGAGCCGATCGCGCCCACGGCTTCGACGAGCTCCACCGGAACGGCCTCGGCGAGTTCGGCGCGCGGCCGTCCGGCTCTGGCCTGGTCCACGAGGTCGCCGTGACCGAGGGCGGTGAACATCTCGCCGTAGCCGGGCGGGGCGAGGTACACGGACAGCTGCGACCGGAGCTGGCGCAGCGTGTCAGGGCCGGGGTCGAGGGCGGCGGGAACCCAGACGGCGAGCGGCAGGCCCAGCCGCAGGCGGGCCACGTGGTCGGTGCTGACCAGGTTGAGCACCACCTCGTCGCCGACCTCGGCGGCCACGCGCGTCATCGCCGGGCCGAAGGCCGCCACCGAGATCGAGGTTCCCGGAACCGGTTGCTGCAGACGGAATCCCGCGACCCGGTCGCCGTTCAGGATCGCTCGCGTGTCCCTGACCGTCTCGCGCATCCGGCGGACAGGCTCCCACGGCCGTCCGTGCCACTCCGACACGATCCGCGGGCTGGACGCGCCCAGTGCCAGGTCCACCTGCCTGCCCACCGCGGTGGCCACAGTGGACAGTCCCATGGCGAGCGCCACCGGGCTGCGCACCCCTGCCGCGAGCGGGCCGATCTTCAGCGCGATGCGCGACGTCCGCAACCCTGCGGCGGTCGCCAGGGCGAACGCGTCGAACGTCGCCATCTCCCCGATCCACAGCGTCCCGAACCCGGCCTCGTCGGCGGCCACGGCGATGTCGAGCGCCTCGGACGGCGGGCGGTCGAGCCAGAACGGCGTCACCACACCGACGGTGCTCACAGCATTTCCGTCTGCGCCTCGACGCCCAGCAGGACCTTGCCCGGCAGCTCGTACGACGCGGCGTTGATCTGGAAGTGCGCCGAAGCGGTGTGGGCGTCGCGGAAGCGCCGCTGGAGTGCGGCCCCGTCGTAGATCGCGCCACTGCCGGCCAGGTCGTAGAGCTTCGAGACGACCTCACGGGCCGTCCGGGTCGCGTGCGTGGCGGCCAGCCGCAACGACGCCCGCGCCCCCACCGGCACCGGGTCAGTCCCCTGCGCGGCCTCCCACGCCTCCGCGACGGCCTCGTAGAAGAACGCCCGAGCCGCACGCAAGGACGCCGCCGACTCGGCCACGGCAGCCTGCGTGGAGGACCGCTCGGCCAACGTGCGGCGAGACCCAGGAGAACTCTTGCGCGCGGCCAGCTCCACGAAGTCGTCCAGGGCGCCGAACGCGTTGCCCATCGCCGCCGCGGCGACCGACAGCGCGAAGAACCCGAACACCGGGAACCGGTACAGGGCACCGCCGCCCAGCGGCCCG
>JASLAV010000872.1 GCA_030146905.1 Lentzea sp.
CCGAGCTCCTCCTCGAACTCGCGCCGGGCGGCCGCCTCCGGCGTCTCGTCCTCGGTGTACTCGCCCTTCGGCACCGACCAGGCACCGGCGTCCTTGCGGGCCCAGAACGGGCCACCCATGTGCCCGAGGAGCACCTCCAGCTGCTCGTTGCGCCTGAAGAGCAGGATTCCGGCGGACCGTTTCATACTGTCCAGCATGGCGGACCGGGTCCTGCACGTGGACCTCGACCAGTTCATCGCGGCGGTCGAGGTCCTGCGCGATCCGTCGCTGCGCGGCAGGCCCGTGGTGGTGGGAGGCAACGGCGACCCGGCGGAACGCGCCGTCGTGGCCACCGCGTCCTACGAGGCGCGTGAGCACGGCATCCGCTCCGGGATGCCGCTGCGCACCGCGTTCAAGAAACTCCCGGACGCCGTCTTCCTGCCCGTGGACCACGCGCTCTACGAGGCGGCGTCGTCGGACGTGATGGCCGTGCTGCGGTCGTTCCCCGTGGTCGTCGAGGTGATGGGCTGGGACGAGGCGTTCGTCGGCGCGTCCGTCGACGACCCGTTCGCGCTGGCCAGGTCGTTGCAGGAGGCGGTGCTGGCGTCGACCGGCCTGCACTGCTCGGTGGGCATCGGCGACAACAAGCTGCGCGCCAAGATCGCGACGGAGTTCGGCAAGCCGGCCGGCGTGTTCGAACTGACCAGGGCGAACTGGGCCGAGGTGATGGGCCACCGGCCGACCTCCGCGCTGTGGGGCATCGGCGCGAAGACCGAGCGCAAGCTGTCGGAGCTGGGCATCGCGACGGTCACCGACCTCGCCTCCGCTCCCGCAGACGAACTCGCCGCCCGGTTCGGCCCGCGGATGGGCCCGTACTTCCGCGACCTCGGTCTGGGCGCGGGTGACACGGTCGTGAGCGCGACGCCGTGGGTCGTGAAGTCCCGCTCGCACGAGAAGACTTTTCAGCAAGACCTCACCTCGTTGGAGGACATCCGCCGCGAGGTCGTGGCGCTGGCCCACCAGGTCGCAGCCGACGTGGTCGCGGAGGGGCGCCCGGCCGTCCGCGTGGGCGTGAAGGTGCGGTTCGTGCCGTTCTTCACGAAGGTGCGCCTGAAGAAGCTGCCGGCGCCGACGTCGTCCGCGTCCGAGCTGGCCGAGGCCGCGCTGGTGGTGCTCGACCGGTTCGACCACGGCCGCGCGGTACGGCTTCTGGGGGTGCGCGCGGAATTCTCCGCCGATGATGTCGAACCGGAACCTTCTTCTTCGACGTATTAGTGAGTAGACGCTCCACCGTTGGGAGAAGAAGATGAACGCCTCGCTCACACATCGCGACCGCGCGGTTCTCAGAGCCGTCGCCGACGGTCGTTGCGAAATCTCCGGGAGTTCCCTGCTCGTCGACGGCCTGTGCTGCGCCGACCAGTTCGCCGGGCTGCGCCTGACCACGGCGGGCCTGATCAGCACCGGTTCCGGCCCCGCGGCGCTGACCAGGGCGGGCCACGCCCTGCTCGACGCGGCCTGATCGTCAATTCCCGTTCCTCCGCCGCGACGCTTTCTTCGCCCTCGTCCTCGATCAGGCGCTGGTGGCTGCCCACTCTGAGAAAACTGCGCAGCATCGTGTCCTCGTCGGGATGGACCCGCGGAATGTCGATCGTGAGCTTTTCCGGCGGCTCCGGCCAGCGCGGGAAAATCGCTGGCTTGGACGCGGATCATGGTGGGCATGGGTGTCTTGGCGCGCGTGCTGCGGTCGTTGGGTGGCGAGGAGGCGCTGGAACGGCTCGCCGCGTTGCCAGGAAGCGACCTCACCAGCGTGCTTCTCGCGCTGATGCGACGGCGCGCGGGCGCGCTGTCCGGGCCCGACGTGTTGCGGCAGTACCGTTCCGACCGCTTCGTGGCGCCTTCCGCGGTGCCGTTCGAGGTCCTGCGGGCGACGGAGGACCGGCTGCTGGCCGCCCTGCCCCCGGCGTTCTCCGTGCTGGCACTGGCACCGGTGGCGCCGTTGGGGACGTGCTCCGCCGTGGCCGAGGTGGACCAGAACAACGTCGTGTCGACCGTCCGCGGCACCGAGGTCGCGGCTGACCCGACCAACGCGCTCGCCCTCGAAGCCGCCGTGCGCCGGCAGGCCGGTGCGGACGACGTGCGGCTGGCGGCCGTGCAACGGGTGGTGCGGGCGCAGCTCTTCAGCGGCGAGGGGCGGTTCGCGCACTTCACGTTGTTCGCCGCTGTGTCGGCAGGGCGCGACCGCGGCTCGCTCGCCTTCGAACGGCAGCACTTCGTCGAGCACATCTCGTTCCTGCGTGAGGCGTGCGGCGACGTCGAGGTGCGCGTGACCGTGCTGGACCCGCGCTTCGAGGTCGTGCGCGGAGACCTGCCCGCCGACCCGTCGCGGAGCACCGGCTACTACCGGGGCCTGTGCTTCAAGGTGTTCCGCGACGGGGTGGAGATCGGCGACGGCGGTTTCGTCGACTGGACGCAGCGGCTGACGGGCAACCGCAAGGAGCGGCTGCTGATCAGCGGCGTCGGCGTCGACCGCCTGGCGGTGGAGCTCGATCAGCGGTCGGCGTAGCGCTTGACCAGTTCCTCCTCGCGTTCCGCTGGCCACGGGCAGCGGATGTCACCTTGCGTGGCCGCGAAGAACAGCTCCAGGTGCACGTGCCACGCGGCGAGCGCCTCAGGGCCGTGCGCGTTCTCCTGCACCAGCGTGACCGTGGTGCCCTGCAACGGCACGTGATCGAACTCCCAGCGCACGACGCCCTTCGGTTCGCCGTCCAGCAGCCACTCGTACTCCAGCAGGCGCGGCGCCTCCGACCTCGTGACCCTGCCCGGTGTCAGGCCGGGGTGCGCGGCGCGGACCGGCACGGCGTCCTCGGTGCCCTCGGTGAGGAGCCGCCAGGCGTCGTCCAGCGGCGTCCAGACGAGGTCGCGGACGAACCGCACCCCGTCCGGCTCGTCGGTGCCCTCGTCGAGACCGAACTCCCTGACGTAGTGCTCGATGCGCGACAGCCACTCCGTCGGCGGCTCGAACTCCGCGCCGTCGGCGTGCGCGACCAGCGCGTCCAGGCACGTGATCCAGCCGGGGACGTCGCGGCCGACCGACAGCCTGGACGTGACGGCCGCGGTGAAGACCAGCAGGCAGCCGTCCTCGCGCGGCACGATCTCGAAGCGCAGCACGTCGCCCGCCCACCGGAAGGCGAACACCTTCGGCGGGTCGGACTCCAGCAGCTCGCCCTCACCGCCGTCGGCGTCGACCGGTGCCGCGTCGGGGAACGTGAAGCGCATCCTCCTGCCGTCGACCTCGACCTCGGCCGGGAACCAGTGCTTCATCTCGGCGGGATCGGTGACGACCCGCCAGACCTTCTCCGGCGAGTGCCTCAGCCTGCGCTCGAAGCGCAGGACGGGCTTGTCCTCGACCATCCGCAGTTCGACGTCCACGGGTCAGTCCCCTTCGATCTCGTCGAGTCGTCGTTCCAGTGCGTCCAGGCTCCGCTCCCACATCCGCCGGTACGGGGCGAGCCAGGCGTCGATCTCCGCCAGTGGGCCGGGCGAGACGCGGTACCAGCGCCGCTGTGCGTCGGTGCGCACCTCGACCAGACCGGCCTCCCGCAACACCCTGAGGTGCTTCGAGACGGTCGGCTGGGCGAGCGTCAGCCGGTCGACGAGGTAGCCGACCGGCTGTTCGCGTTCACGCAGCAGGTCGAGGATCTCCCGGCGACTCGGGTCGGCCAGCGCGGCAAACGTAGATGCCATGTCGGCAATATAGCCATAACGGCATATAGATGTCCACCAGCTGAAAATGGGCGATCGCCGGGGAGGCCATCCCGATTGGCGTGAAGTTCATGCACCGCACCCTTTCCGTGGCCAGCTCACCGGTGCGCGACCTGCTCGCGCTGACCTCCCGCCCCGAGGTGATCTCCTTCGCCGGCGGTCTCCCCGCCCCCGAACTGTTCGACCTCGACGCCGTGCGCGCCGCCTACGACCTCGCGCTGCGGGACCGCTCGGTGCTGCAGTACGCGCCCACGGAAGGGAACCAGGCCCTGCGCGAGCTGGTCTCCTCCCGCCTGACCGGCCGCGGGTTGCCCACCTCGGACGTCCTGATCACCACGGGTTCCCAGCAGGCGCTGAGCCTGGTGGCCACCGCACTGCTGGAACCGGGCGCCGTCGTCGCGGTCGAGGAACCGACGTACCTCGCGGCACTGCAGTGCTTCCAGATGGCGGGAGCCAGGATCGTGCCGGTCGCGAGCGACGCCGACGGTCTCGACCCCGCCTCGTTGCTGGAGGTCGTCGAACGCGAACGCCCCACCCTGCTGTACCTGATGCCGACGTTCGCGAACCCGACGGGCCGCACGCTGACCGCCTCCCGCCGCGCCGCGATCGCCGGTCTCGCCTCCGAGCACGACTTCTGGGTCGTCGAGGACGACCCGTACGGCGAGTTGCGCTACCGGGGTTCCGCGGTCGCGCCGCTCGCGTCGATCAGCGACAGAACCCTGTACCTGGGCAGCTTTTCGAAGGTCGGCGCTCCCGGCATGCGCCTGGGCTGGCTGCGCGCACCCGCCGACCTGCTCCGCACGCTGGTGGTCGTGAAGCAGGCGGCCGACCTCCACACGTCCACTGTGGACCAGGCCGCTGCCGCCGCGTACCTGTCGCACAACGACCTCGACGCGCACGTCGCCCGCCTGTGCGTCGAGTACGGCGCGCGACGCGACGCGATGATCGGCGCGCTGCCGTCCACTGTGCCCGATGGCACGACGTGGAGCGATCCGGACGGCGGCATGTTCGTGTGGCTGCGGCTGCCCGGTGACGTGGACAGCGCGGTGCTGCTGAAGGAGGCGCTGCGCCACGACGTCGCGTTCGTGCCCGGAGCGCCGTTCTTCGCGACGACGCCGGACCACGCGACGTTCCGGATGTCCTTCACCACCAACACACCCGCGGAGATCGAGGAGGGCATGGCGCGGCTGGCGAAGGTGCTGCGGTGATGCCGGCCGGCCGGTGCGTCAGGCGAACAGCTCCAGCGCGTCCTGGTGGTAGTCGCACCGGCCCCCGCCGGTGGCGATGGTGCACGGCGAGCCCTTCTTGGTGAGGGCACCGCACTGCAACGCCGGGTCGTGCACGTGGCACAGCCCGCTCTGCCCGGCGGTGATCGGGCAGGGCATGCCCTTCTTCGTGGGCGCGCCGCACGGCTGCCCGGTCAGCTCACGCGGTTGCTTCGGCTTCGCCGCCTTCTTCGGCTTTGCCTGGGGCTGCGTGACTTCGCGCCCCGTGATCTCCTCCACGCCGCGCACGGCGAGGCGGTCGGCGCGCTCGTTGCCGACGTGGCCCGCGTGGCCCTTCACCCAGTGCCACTCCACCTCGTGCCGGTTGGCGGCTTCCTCCAGGCGGCGCCACAGGTCGGCGTTCTTGACCGGCTCACGGGAC
>JASLAV010000121.1 GCA_030146905.1 Lentzea sp.
GGCGGCGCCGACCAGCGCTGGGCCAAGGCCTAGGCGTGTCCCGTGAGTCTCGTCCGCGACAGTCTCGGCCGAGGAGCCCCGGAGACGGCACCGGGACGCTCGACCGTGACTCTCATCGAACGGACCCACGGGACACGCCCTCGAGCACTCGAGCGTGCCGCTGCCGGAGCTGGGCGACCCCGCGCTCGTCGAGCTCGTCCTGTCCGGGGGAGTGGGCACGGCGGAACGGTCCCGCGCCCTGCACCTGCTCGGCATCGGCGCCACCACCCCGTTGCGGGTCCTCGCCGCGACGGGAGAGGTGCCGGGGCGCTCGGTTCTGCTGGGGAACGTGCGGGCGGTGCTGGGTACGGAGGTCCCGCACGTGGACGGGCGGCTCGGCGTCGGGCCGCTGCTGCCCGCGATCGACGCGGCGGAGTCGTGGCGGGCCGCGCGGACGGCGCTGCGGTACACATCGGACAGCGAGCCGGTGGTGTGGTGGGAGAAGCTGGGCGGTCTCGCGTTGCTCGCCGAGCAGACCGGTGCCGCGGACATCGCGGCCCTGCCGGACGTGCGCGCGCTCGACCGCCCGGCCGCGGAGCCGGGCATGATCACCACGTTGGACGCGTTGTGCGCGACCGGCTCGGTGCGCAAGGCAGCGGTGGTGCTGCACCGGCACCACAGCACGATGACCGCGCGGCTCACCCGTGCCGAGTCGGTGCTCGGGTTCGGCCTCGACGACGCGCCGGGCCGGTTCCGGCTGCACCTCGCCCTGATGCTGCGGCGGTTGCGGGACGACGCCGTCAACGGCTGACCGGGGCGCGCCACAACCCGACGAGGGCGTCGACCAGTCCGGTCGCGGCGTCGTGCCAGCTCGTCCGGGGAGTGGGGGTGTTCTCGGCGAGGGCGCGCTCGCGTTCGGCGATCATGTGCACGATCAGCTGCCTGGCCATGTCGTGGCGTTCTGCCCGCACGTCGTCCGGCAGGTCCGCCAGGCAGGCGTTCAGACCGGCCGAGATCCGCACCTGCGAGGGCGACGACCGCGTCTCCTCCAGGATGATCGGCCTGAGCGTCGGGTCGGTCATGACCTGCGCGCCGAACCGCGCGAACCAGGTGGGGCTGCCGACGGCGTCGAGGTGCTCGGTGACGGGGCGGACGTGGCAGCTCAGCCAGTCGCGCAGGCCGGGGTCGTCGCCGAGCTCGGAGACCATGCGCTGCCTGATCTCCTCGACCCGCGCCAGGTGCTTGCGCGCGATGGCGCGCACGAGGTCGGCCTTGGTGCCGAAGTGGTAGCCGACGGCGGTGTTGTTGCCCTGCCCGGCGGCCTCGCTGACCTGCCTGTTCGACACGGCCAGCACCCCGTGCTCGGCGAACAGGCGCTCCGCCGCCGTCAGGATCAGCTCTCGGGTGGCGTGTGCGCGCTCGGCCCTGGACCGGCTGTCGACCTTGCTCATCACGTCACCATCTTCCATCGTGAGCTGCTCCGGACATCACGGACATCCTTCGCGCGGACGGTCAAGATGCCCGGTCGCGACAAATTA
The DNA here is from genome assembly GCA_030146905.1 of Lentzea sp. The sequence continues at coordinate 1,518 of JASLAV010000121.1, forward strand.
AGTCAAGTGACTGACTTAGACTGCGGTCGTGCTCCTCGATGAGACGCGCCCAGTGACGCGCCCGAACGTTGTCGTGGCTGTTCTCGCGATGGGCGGCATCGTCGTCGCGCTGATGCAGACGCTCGTCATCCCGCTCCTGCCGATGTTCCCCTCGCTGCTGGGCTCCTCACCGGCCGACACCACCTGGGTGGTCACCTCGACGCTGCTGGCCGGCGCGATCGCGACGCCCGTCGTCGGACGGCTCGGCGACATGTACGGCAAGCGCCGCATGCTCCTGGTCAGCCTGGTCATGCTGGTCGCCGGTTCCGTCATCGCGGCGCTGAGCCACTCGCTGCTGCCGCTGGTGGCCGGACGAGTGGTGCAGGGGCTCGCGGTCGGCGTCATCCCGCTCGGCATCAGCATCATGCGCGACGAGCTGCCGCTCGAACGGCTGGCGTCGGCGACCGCGCTGATGAGCGCCTCGCTGGGCGTCGGCGGCGCGCTGGGCCTGCCGGCCGCGGCGTTGCTGGTCGAGCAGACCGACTGGCACATGCTGTTCTGGACCTCGGCCGCGGCCGGTGTGGTCGTGCTCGTCGCGGTGCTGGTGTGCGTGCCGGAGTCCCCGGTGCGCAGTGGCGGCCGGTTCGACTTCGTCGGCGCGGCCGGCCTCTCGGTCGCGCTGGTGTGCCTGCTGCTCGGGGTGTCGAAGGCGTCGACGTGGAGCGGTGGCACGACCACCGCCCTGATCACCGCGTCGGCCGCGGTGCTCGGCCTGTGGGGCTGGTGGGAGCTGAGGTCGTCCCGGCCGTTGGTGGACCTGCGCGCCACCGTTCGCCGTCAGGTGCTGCTGACCAACATCGCGTCGGTGGTGTTCGCGTTCGCCATGTTCGCGCAGTCGCTGGTGCTGCCGCAGGTCCTGCAGCTGCCGGCCGCGACGGGTCACGGCCTCGGCCAGTCGTTGCTCGTCACCGGCCTCGTGCTCGTGCCGGGCGGCCTGGTCATGATGGTGATGGCGCCGGTGGCCGCGAAGATCTCCAACGCGAGGGGCCCGCGCGCCACGTTGCTCCTCGGCGCCCTCGTGGTCGCCTTCGGTTACGGCGCCGGTGTTCTCCTGCTGTCCGCCGTCTGGCAGCTCGTGGTCATCTCAGCCGTGATCGGCGCCGGCATGGGCCTGGGCTACGGCGCGATGCCCGCCCTCATCATGGGGGCCGTGCCGACGTCGGAGACGGCCGCCGCCAACAGCCTCAACACGTTGATGCGCTCGATCGGCACGTCCGTCTCCAGCGCGGTGGCGGGCGTCGTGCTCACGCAGGTGGCCGCGCCGCTGAGCTTCCAGCTGATCATGGGCCTCGGCGCCGCGACCGCGCTGGCGGCGGTCGCGGTCGCGTCGTTCATCCCCCGCGTCAGCCGAAGAAGCGCGTGATCTCCCGCGCGACGGCGTCCGGCTGCTCCTCGGCGAGCCAGTGGCCGGACCCGTCGACGCGCACGACCTCGAACTGGTTCGCGACGTTCGGCAACGTCCCGAGGAACTGGTCGTAGGACGAGACAGAGGCGAGCCCCAGCACCGTCGGGGTGAACTTGGCGTAGGTCTTGCCGTCCGCGATGTCCTGGTGGAACGCCTGGTACCAGCCGTTGCTCGCGCGGATCGCCTCCGGTGAGTCGTAGGCCCGCGCGTAGATCGACCGCGACCGCTCGTCGATCGCGGCGGGGGTGAACGCGGTGTTCGCGAACAGCCAGTCGATCAAGTACCGGAACCGCCCGGCCAGCAGCTGCTCCGGCAGCGCCAGGACCTGGTTGAACGCGAACCACCACAGGCTGAAACCGCCGG
>JASLAV010000045.1 GCA_030146905.1 Lentzea sp.
CCCCGATCCAGTCCGGCCGCATTCCGGGGCCGGACTGGATCGGGGACCGCGCCGACCGAGTGCCGACAGCTCGTGCCCCAACTCGCAGGAGTCTACTGCACGACCCCGCGCCGGACGAAGCGCGGCCCACTTCCGTCAACCTTTAACCGAATGCGACCGACTATTGCCGAGAAGTACCGGCGCGCGCTTGACTGGCGCGGATCGTCGGGTGTCGACCGGAGGTGAACGTGGTCAACGTCAGAATCGCCGCGGTGGCCGGGGTGCTGATCGGCTTGGTCGGCTTGGCGGTGCCCGCCTCCGCCACCCCGCAGGCCGTCGCCCTGCCCGTGGTCGACATGGAGTCGGTGCTCAAGGCCGCGCAGATCGACCCGCGCCGGGCCGACTCGGCGATCACGCCGGGCAGCGGCGACAGCGTGCGGCTGGTGGAACGGGCGCTCTCGGCGAAGGGGCTGCTCGCCTCGACCTACGTCGACGGGCACTTCGGCACCCGGACGATCGACGCCTACGCGGCCTACCAGCGCTCGCTGGGCTACACCGGCCTCGACGCGTCCGGCATGCCCGGGCAGACGTCGTTGCGGCAGCTGGGCGAGACGACCTACACGGTCACCCGGCCGGTGTCGGCGGGCAGCCGGGTGACCTACCACAACGCGCTGATGAACACCCGCACGAGGGCCATGCTGGTCGAGGCGGAGCGGCTGCTCGGCCGGTCGCTGGCCATCACCCAGGGCTCCTACAACCCGGGAGGCGTGCCCGGTTCGGCCGGCACCCACGACGGCGGCGGCGCGCTGGACATCTCGGTGTCGGGCATGACCGCGACCACCCGCACGAACGTGGCCAGGGTGTTGCGGCAGGTCGGGTTCGCGGCCTGGGTCCGCACCCCGGCGCAGGGCTTCGACTACCACATCCACGCGATCGCGTTGGCCGACCCGGACCTGGCCACCGGCGCGCGCAACCAGGCCGGTGACTACTACCTCGGCATGAACGGGCTGGCCAACCGCGGGCCGGACGACGGGCCGGCGGTGAGCCCGAAGCGGACCTGGGAGGAGTACCAGCGCCTCTAGGATGGTCCGATGACCGTCCGAACGGGGTCGCGATGAGCAACGTGGAGACCCACCCGTCCGAGTTGACCTGCGAGAACACGTCCGGCGTCGCGGCGGTCGAGGTGCTCGACCCGCGCGACGTGCCGCTGGGCGGGCCGCGGGCGATGACCGTGCGCCGCACGTTGCCGCAGCGGTCGCGCTCCATGATCGGCGCGTGGTGCTTCGCCGACCACTACGGGCCGGACGACGTGTCGGTCAGCGGTGGGATGGACGTCGCGCCGCACCCGCACACCGGCCTGCAGACGGCGAGCTGGCTGTTCAGCGGCGAGATCGAGCACCGCGACAGCCTCGGCGTGCACGCGGTGGTGCGGCCGGGCGAGCTGAACCTCATGACGGCCGGGCACGGCATCTGCCACTCCGAGGTGTCGACGCCGGGGACGACCGTGCTGCACGGCGTGCAGCTGTGGATCGCGCTGCCCGACGCCCACCGCGACGCGCCGCGCGACTTCCAGCACTACGCGCCCGAGGCGGTGGCGCTGGACGGCGCTTCCGCCCGGGTGTTCCTGGGCGCGGTCGCGGGTCGGACGTCGCCGGTGCGCACGTTCACGCCGTTGCTGGGCGCGGAACTGGTGCTCGAACCCGGTGCGCGGCTGGCGCTGGACGTGGATGCCGCGTTCGAGCACGGCGTCCTGGTCGACGTCGGCTCGGTGGAGCTCGACGGGACGGAGCTGGCACGCGGCACGCTCGGCTACGCCGGCTTGGGCGCGACGGCGCTGCACTTGTCCAACGCCACCGGGACCCCCGCACGGGTGGTCCTGCTCGGCGGCCAGCCGCTGGGCGAGGACCTGGTCATGTGGTGGAACTTCGTGGGCCGCAGCCACGAGGAGATCGTCCGGTACCGCGACCAGTGGCAGGCGGAGTCGGAGCGCTTCGGCCGGGTCGACGGCTACCCCGGCGCCCGCCTCCCCGCCCCACCACTGCCGATGGGCCGCCTGCGCCCCCGCAGCAACCCACCCCCGACCTGACGGGAACAGTTCCCACACCTGAAATGGGAGACGGGCAACCATCCGAAGAGGTTCAAATCCCTCCGCTTCCGCAGCTCAGAGAGGGTGCGACCATCCTTGGTCTGATGGTCACACCTCCTTCGTTTAGCAACGTCCTGAGCCGAACTCGAAGGAACCCTTCCCAGGCTTGATCAGCAACACCTGAGCGCCAACGATCGACCAACTTCTTGACAGTCACACCTCCAATACCGCGAAAGGAGTAGGAGCATGAGGACGAAGCACTCAGATTCAGTGAAGGAAAACTTCTGGTGAGTCGCGAAGAAGAGTACCTTAGAAATATATTTCAGCTTCTTCGGGAAGCTCCAAAGACGCACTTCTCCGGACTTGGGATGGTAGTTTACAGACCACCTTTGAACCTACCTACAGTTTCACTTGCACCCAGCGTCGAGTCACCTGAAATCAATATTTTCCACGCCAAAGAGGCCGCAGAATCCCTGAAGAAGCTTGCCGAACCTTCAAGTCCTTACCATGACGGATTTCACCTAGTAGACCTAGCAACACTAAGAATAACACATATTTGCCAATACATCGCTCCGCCTATACCAAAAACTCTACCTCCAGACATCCCATCCAAAGCCGTCGGCGCTAGGTTCATGACAGCACTCTTGACTTCATTAATTCCTACCGTAGAGATAGTAGCAACCCTGGACTCCCGGGGGATAGCTACCCTCTTTCGCTCAGGGGACTTTACATCTCTATAGATGAAGCCTTGATAGGAGATAAATGTCCGCCGTCGAAGTAAAACGATTCGTACTAGTAACAGTTGCCTTGGGCTTAGC
>JASLAV010000061.1 GCA_030146905.1 Lentzea sp.
CCAGCGGAGCCGCCACGCGCCGCCCGGACCCTCGTCGGCGTCCAGCACGACGTGGTCGAGGTTCGCGCGCTTGAGGAAGAAGGCCGCGGACAACCCAGCCTGACCTGCACCGATGACCACCACGTCCACCTCCCGGCCAACGCGCGGGCCCGCCGGGGGCTTCCCGGTGTGAACGTCGCGACGGTCACACCAGGAAGGCATTCGGGGCGTCCGGCGTTGGTCGAAGGCATGAGCCGACTCCACGACGTGCCGCTGTCCGCCCTCGACCTCGCACCCGTCACCACGGCGACGGACGCGCGCACGGCGCTCAGGCACACGCGTGAGCTGGCCCAGCACGTCGAACGGCTCGGCTTCACCCGGTTCTGGCTGGCCGAGCACCACAACATGCCCGGCATCGCCAGCTCCTCGCCCGCGATCCTCATCGGCCACGTCGCCGACGCCACCACCACGCTGCGGGTCGGTTCCGGCGGCGTGATGCTGCCCAACCACCCGCCGCTGGTCGTGGCCGAGCAGTTCGGCACGCTGTCGGCCCTGCACCCCGGCCGCATCGACCTCGGCATCGGCCGCGCGCCCGGCACCGACCAGCGCACCGCGCGGGCGTTGCGCCGCACCACGGGCCCGCTGTCGGTGGACGACTTCCCGCAGCAGCTCAGCGAGCTGACCGGCTACTTCAACGGCACCGAGGAGCTCAACGCGATGCCCGCCGAGGGCAACAAGCCGGACGTGTTCCTGCTCGGGTCGAGCGGGTACAGCGCGCAGGTCGCGGGCCTGCTCGGGCTGCCGTTCGCGTTCGCGCACCACTTCAGCGCGGAGAACACGCTGCCCGCGCTGGCCCTGTACCGCGAGCGGTTCCGGCCCTCCGAACGGCTGGAGAAGCCGTACGCGCTGGTCTGCGCTTCGGTGATCGTGGCCGACACCGACGAGCAGGCGCAGTGGATCGCCGGCCCCGGCGCGCTCGCGTTCGTCAAGCTGCGCAGCGGGCGACCCGGTCCGCTGGCCACCAGCCAGGAGGCCGCCGACCACCCGTACACCGACGTCGAGCGGCTGATCTTCGAGGACCGGATCGCGTCGCAGGTCATCGGCTCGCCGAAGACGGTCGAGGCGGAGCTGGAGCGGCTGCTGGAGGACACCCGGGCGGATGAGCTGATGGTGACGACGATGGTCGCCGAGCAGTCGGACCGGCTGAGGTCTTACGGACTACTGGCGGAACTCGCGGGACGTTCGACCGTTCAGGGCTCGTCCGAACGGGTGAAGACCGAAGTATAGGTGTAGCGGTTCGGCCACGGGGCGCGATGATCGTAGTGGAGCGCGCACGCCCCCCGACGCGCTCCCCAACTTCCGGGCGACCCGCTCGCCCGACCGCTCGGCCGCCGCCCGCGTGCGCGCCGCCGCCAGGTGTGGCGCCGCCCACGCGGGCAGGCGTGCGTCATCACGGCTTGGCCACAGGCAGGCACCAGCTGCGAATCAAGGCCCCTGTTCGGCCACCGCGCACCCCCCGGCACCGTCATGGTGGTGGCAGTCGCAGTCAAGCCCACCGCCGGGGCGGAAAGGGGAGGTTCGTGAAGTTCGCCAGACTGGCCGTCGGCGTGTGCCTGGGCCTGGCCGTGGCGGGATGTGCGGACCCCTCCGACATTTCCACGCCCTCCCAGCCGTCCGCGGTGGCCGAGCAACGCGGTGAAGAGCTGTCGTCGTCCACGTTCACGGCGTTCGGCGCGCAGCGCGTGTGGAGCAACGGCATGGCGGTCACCGTGTCCGCGCCCACGTCGCTCAAGCCGAGCGACACGTCGTTCCCGCAGTCGCCGCGCACGGCCGTGTTCACGCTGACCGTGGTCAACGGCACCAAGACCGCCTACCGGACCAGCCAGCTGTCGGTGCGCGCGTCGGTCGACGGCCGGCCGGTGGCCGAGGTGCGCGACTCCGTGCAGGGCCTCAACGGCGTCGGGGCCGCGGTCAACGAGGTGCCGCCCGGTGCGGAGACCGTGCTGACGATGGCGTTCGCCGTGCCCGCCGACCCGGTGCGGTTGCAGCTCGTGGTCGAGCCGAACGGCGCGGACCAGGACCCGAGCGCGACGTTCGAGGGCGTCGCCTGACCTTGTAGCGTCTGGGGCCATGACCGAGCAGAAGCGCCTGTCCCCGGGCGACCAGGCCCCGGCGTTCACGCTGCCCGACAGCGAGGGCAAGCCCGTCTCGCTTTCCGACTACCTCGGCCGCTCCGTGGTCGTCTACTTCTACCCGGCCGCGGGCACGCCGGGCTGCACGAAGCAGGCGTGCGACTTCCGCGACAGCATCGGCGACCTCGCGTCGTCGGGCTACGAGGTGGTCGGCATCTCGCCGGACAAGCCGGAGAAGCTGGCCAAGTTCGCCGCCGCCGAGGGGCTGAACTTCCCGCTGCTCTCCGACGTCGACCGCAAGGTGCTGACCGAGTGGGCCGCGTTCGGGGAGAAGCAGAACTACGGCAAGACCGTCATGGGCGTGATCCGCTCGACGTTCCTGGTCGGCCCCGAGGGGAAAATCGAGAAGGCCATGTACAACGTCCGCGCGACCGGCCACGTGGCCAAGCTGCTGCGCGAGCTGCCCGCCTGATCACCCGTACGACCGATTGCCGGACGTCCTCCCCCGCTCGAACCTGTCGACTGGGAGCAGGGGGAGGGCACCATCGCCATTCTGGAGGCGGCGGCCGGCAAGACCGGCGAGGCAGTGGCGCAGCACGCGGCCAAGTCGTGGCTGGCACGCCGCTGGGCGTCGCGGGACCGCTCGACCTTCGGCCCCTCCGAGGGATGAGCCTCGAACTCCGGCTCATGCGCAAGGACGAGCACACCGGCCTCGACGAACTCGGTCCCGGCGTGAAGGTCAGCTGCTACTGAGCCAGCTCGCGCAGGTGTGGGAGCAGCAGGCGCAGGGCGCGGCCCCGGTGGGAGACTTCGTCCTTCTGGTCCGGCGTCAGCTCGGCCGAGGTGACGTCGTGGCCTTCCGGGCGGAAGATCGGGTCGTAGCCGAAGCCGTTCTCGCCGACGGGCTCGCGGGTGATGGTGCCGCGCCACTCGCCGCGGACCACGGTCTCCGCGTCAGGGCCGGCGACGAAGGCGGCCGTGCAGACGAAGGCCGCTCCCCTGCGGTCGTCCGGCACGTCGCGGAGTTGGCCCAGGACCAGGTCCAGGTTGGCCTGGTCGTTGCCGTGGACGCCGGACCACCGCGCCGACAGGACGCCCGGCATGCCGTTCAACGCGTCGATGGCGATGCCCGAGTCGTCCGCGACGGACGGCAGGCCGGTGGCGTTGAACGCGTCACGGGCCTTGGCCAGGGCGTTGCCCTCGAAGGTCGGGTCGGTCTCCGGGGCCTCCGGGAACTCCGGCACGTCGTCCAGCCCGACCACCTCGATCCCCTCCAACCCTTCGGCCAGCAGGATGCGGCGCAGTTCGCCGAGCTTCTTCTTGTTGCGCGACGCGAGGAGGAGCTTCACTTCTTCTTCGCCTTCGGCTCGGGCAGGACGCCGGGGTACGGCAGGGCCAAGGCCTCCGCCTGGATGCGGTTGAGCTCGGCGCAGCCGGCCAGGGCCAGGTCGAGCATCTTGTCCAACGTCGACCGCGCGAACGTCGCGCCCTCGCCGGTGCCCTGCACCTCGATCAACGTGCCGGCGTCGGTGGCGACGACGTTCATGTCGACCTCGGCGCGCGAGTCCTCCTCGTACGGCAGGTCGAGGCGCACGCGGCCGTCCACGACGCCGACCGACACCGCCGACACGGCGCACGAGAGCGGCTGGGGGTCGGCCAGGCGGTTGGCGGCGGCCAGGTAGGTGACGGCGTCGGCCAGGGCCACGTACGCACCGGTGATGGCGGCGGTGCGGGTGCCGCCGTCGGCCTGGATCACGTCGCAGTCGATCACGATCGTGTTCTCGCCGAGCGCGGCCAGGTCGATGCACGCACGCACGAGATCAGCCGTCTGATCGGCCGATCCCTGCGGGCGTGCATCGACCTGGCCGCGCTCGGCGAGAACCCGATCGTGATCGACTGCGACGAGATCCAGGCCGACGGCGGCAC
>JASLAV010000064.1 GCA_030146905.1 Lentzea sp.
GGCGTCGCGACGGCGGACACGTCGCACGCCGACCGCCAGGTCGTCCAGGAGGCCTTGGACCAGATCACGCAGAGCGGGGGAGCGCTCGGCGTGCAGGCCCGCGTCACCGACGGGCGGCAGCGCTTCGCCGCCCGTTCCGGCAAGGCGGAGCTGGACAGCGACAAGCCGGTCCCGCTCGACGGCAGGTTCCGCGTCGGCAGCATCACCAAGACGTTCGTGTCGACGGTCATGTTGCAGCTCGCCGGCGAGGGCGAGGTGGACCTGGACGCGCCCGTCGTCCGCTACCTGCCCGGCCTGGTCGACGGCCGCATCACCGTCCGCCAGGTCCTGCAGCACACCAGCGGCCTGTTCAACTACACCAACGCCCTGCCGCTCAACCCCGACGAGTTCGAGAAGATCCGCTACAAGCACTGGTCACCGCAGGAGCTCCTGGCGATCTCCACGGCCAAGCCGCTGGACTTCGAGCCCGGCACGAAGTGGAACTACTCCAACACCAACTACGTCGTGGCCGGACTGCTGGTCGAGGAGCTGACCGGCAGGCCCTACGAGAAGGCCGTCGAGCAGCGCATCCTCAAGCCGCTGCGGCTCGCCGACACCGAGGTGCCGGGGGACAACCCCAACATCAAGGGCCCGCACGCGCACGGCTACTGGGCGGTCAACGGCCAGCCGTCGGACATCACCCGCATCAACCCGTCCGTGGCGTGGGCGGCCGGTGAGATGATCTCGACGACCCGCGACCTGGACACGTTCATCGTCGCGCTGTCGAGCGGCAAGCTGCTCAAGCCCGCGCAGCAGCGGGAACTGAGCAGGACCACCGAGGTCAGCCCCGACTACGGGCTCGGCCTGGTCGTGCAGACCCTGCCGTGCGGCACGAAGGTGTGGGGCCACGGCGGAGGCATCCCCGGCTACTCCACGGAGATGCTCTCGACGCCGGACACCAAGAAGCGCCTGGAACTGTCCGCCACCAGTGCGCCGGCTCCCGGCGACCCCGGTGACGCGTTCGACAAGCTGCTGAACGCGGTCTTCTGCTGATTCCGGGCAAACGAAAGGGGAGCTGGGCTGACCAGCTCCCCTCCCGGCGTTGTAGAAGGACTACCTCGGCCTAGCCGAGGGCGTTCTTCATCGCGGTGATCAACTCTCCGTTCGCGGTGTCACCGTTGAGCTCCCAGAAGAACGCGCCACCCAGACCCTGGCTGCGGGCCCACTGGATCTTGCTGGCGATCGTCTGCGGGGTGTCGTAGCTCCACCACTGGCCGTTGCAGAACGCGTAGGCGGTGCCGGCGATCGTGCCGGTGGCGGGGCACTTCGTCTTGAGGACCTTGTAGTCCTCGATGCCCTGCTCGAACGTGCCGGGAGCCGGGCCCGTCGCGGTGCCACCGGGCGCCGCCTGCGTCACGCCGGTCCAGCCGCGGCCGTAGAAGCCGATGCCGAGCAGGAGCTTGCTGGCGGGAACGCCCTTGCTGCGCAGCTTCGTGATCGCGGCCTCGGAGTTGAAGCCGGCGGTCGGGATGCCGCTGTACGACGTGAGCGGGGAGTGCGGAGCCGTCGGGCCCTGCGCCGCCCACGCACCGAAGTAGTCGTACGTCATGACGTTGTACCAGTCGAGGTACTGCGCGGCGGGGCCGTAGTCGGCGGCGTCGATCTTGCCACCGGCCGAGCCGTCGGCGGTGATCGCCGAGGTGACGAGGTAGTCGGAACCGAAGCGGGCACGCAGGGCCTGCATCAGGTTCTTGTACGCCGCCGGACCGCTCGTGTCACAGGACAGACCACACGCGTTCGGGTACTCCCAGTCGATGTCGATGCCGTCGAACAGGCTCGCCCAGCGCGGGTCCTCGAGCAGCTTGTAGCAGGACTCGGCGAACGCGGCCGGGTTCTGCGCGGCCTGGCCGAAGCCACCGGACCAGGTCCAGCCGCCGAACGAGTACAGGACCTTGAGGTGCGGGTACTTCTTCTTCAGCTTCATCAGCTGGTTGAAGTTGCCGCGCACCGGCTGGTCCCACGTGTCGGCGACGCCGTCCACGCTCTCCGCCGCGGTCATCGCCTTGTCGATGGCAGGGAAGGACTCACCGATGGTGCACTGACCGTTCGCCACGTTGCCGAACGCGTAGTTGATGTGCGTCAGCTTGCTCGCCGAACCCGAGGTGTCGATGTTCTTCACCTGGTAGTTGCGAGCCGGGTAGACGCCCCACTCCGCGAAGTAGCCCAGGTTGATCTTCCCGGGAGGCGGCGGCGGACCGGTCGTGGTCGTCGTCGTGGTGGTGGTCGTGGTCGTGGTGGTCGACGTCGTGGTCGTCGTGGTCGGGTTGGTCCCGCCCGCCTCGCAGGAGGCGCCGTTGAGCTTGCAGTTCGTCGGCGCACCGAACGCGCCGGTGTACGCGCCGTTGAAGCCGAAGCTCACCGAGCCGCCGACACCGATGTTGCCGTTCCACGTGTTCTTGACCGTCACGGTCTGACCGCTCGTCGTGTACGAGCCGTCCCACAGCGACGTGACGCGGTGGTTGGCAGGGAGCGTGAACTCGACGGTCCACGACGTCAGGGCCGCCGCGCCGTTGTTCGTGATCGTGTACTTGCCCTCGAAGCCCGTTCCCCAGTCCGAACCCTTGGAGAACGTGGCGGACACGCCGCCGGCACCGCTCGCAGCGGGCACGACGACGATGCCGAGGACCATCGCGGCGATTGCCGCGAAGAGAGCAGCTAGATGCCATCGAGACTTGGACATCGGTCTCCTCAGTTGCAGGGGTTACCGGAACCATGTGGTCCAGACCACTTCCCGGTCAAGGTCTAGACCTCTGCCGTCACTCGAACGGAGTAGTCCGAAACCGGTATCGGAACGCCGGAAGTCGTTCCATGCCAAAGCGTTCGGCCGTTCAACCCGGCCGTGCCGCTCGCTCAGCCGATCGCGCGTTCGACTCCCCAGGCGGCGATGTCCTCACGGCTGCGGAGCCCCAGTTTGTCCCGCAGCCGCTGCAACCGGGAGGCGACCGTCCGCACGGACACCTTCAGCCGGTTCGCGATCTGCTGGTTCGTCAGCCCGGAAGCGAGCAACGCGATCATCCGCCGCTCGTGGTCGTCCAGCGCCTCGCCTGCGGCCGTGCGGTCCAGCCACACGTCGTCCTGGATGAACGCCTCGGTCTCGGCGGCGGTCAACGGCGTGGAAGCCGCCTCAGCGCGCGCAACGGGCAGCATCAGCCGTGCGGTACGCATGGCCCCTGCGACCTTCTCCGCCCAGAACGGATCCGGCACGACCCCCACGGACCGCCGCAGCGCACGTCCGGTCGCCTCAAGCCTCAGCGCGCGCTCGGCCTGACCGCGCGTCAATGCCACGACGGCCAAGCCCTCCAACGCGTCCGGCGCGGTCAGCGGGTTGATCCCGTCCATCCGCAACGCCTCGTGGAAGGCGTGCTCGGCCTCGTCCAGATCGCTCTGCACCAACGCCACGGCGCCACGTGTGTTCAAGGCCGAGGCAATGCGCGCGGGCATGCCCGACGCGCGCGAGATGGGCAACGCCCTCATGACGTCCTTCTCGGCGCGTTCGTGCTTGCCCAGCGACAACGCCGTGCGCGCCAGATCCACCAGGCACTTCGCCCGCGCCAGCGGTTCACCCAGCAGTTCGGCGACCCGCAGGCACTCGGCGTTGTTCCTGGCCGACGCCTCCCACTCGCCCGACGACTGCTGCACCGCCGCCAGCGTGCTGCGGGAGCTCATCAGCAAAGCCGGCTGCCCGAGCGCACGCACCAGCCGTGAAGCCTCGCCGGACAGCTCGGCGGCCTCGGCGTGGTCACCCTGCTCGGCGGCGAACCGGGCGGCGTGGTTGAGCGCCACGCAGCGGTAGTCGTCCCGCGTGGACGGTCGCCGCAGCGCGTCGCGCAGCAGCACCCGCGCCTGCCCGAGCCGCCCGCGCCGGGCGGAGCAGTCCGCCAGGGCCGTGGTGAGCAGCAGCAGTCGTTCATCACCGCGGTCAGCCGCCCACTCGACGGTGCCGAGCAGGCTGTCGACGTGGTCGTCGAGCCTGCGCTGGACGTCGGCCGGCACCGACAGCGGTGCGGTGAGCAGCACGTCCGACAGGTCGGTGAACCAGCGGGCCAGCGCCTCGTAGGCGATGTCCAGCTCACCGGCCGCCAGCAGTTCCTCCCTGGCGTGCAACCGGACCGACTCCAGCTGCCGGAACCGGGTCGCACCGGTGACCGTCGTGAGCAGCGACTTCGCCTGCAACCGTGACAGCACGTCCAGAACCGGCTCCGCCGACCGTTCCGACGAGCAGACCTCCGTGGCCGCGGTCAGGTCGAAGCCGCCGTCGAACACCGAGAGCCGCCGCAACGCGAACTGCTCGTCCGGCGCGAGCAACCGGTAGCTCCAGTCGATCGCCTCGCGCAGCGAACGCTGCCGCGACGGCGACTTCCGGCAGCCCAGCGTCAGCAGTTCCAGCGGCTCGTCCATGCGGTCGCAGATGTCCGCGACCGGCAACAGCCCCACCCACCGCGCCGCCAGCTCGATCGCGAGCGGCATGCCCTCCAGCCGCGCGCACAGCAGAGCGACCGCCGCGGTGTTCTCCGCGGTCAGCCGGAAGTCGGGCTTGCGCTCCCTGGCCCGTTCCACGAACAGCTTCACCGCCTCCGAGCGCGGCGCCGCCGTGGTGACCAGGTCCCGGTCCGTCGACGGGACTGGCAGGCCCTCGACGTGGAAGCTGACCTCACCGGTGATCCACAGGGCCTCGCGGGACGTCGCGAGCACCTGGACGCCGGGACAGCGGTTCAGCAGCACGTCGGTGAGCTCGGCACACGTGTCGAGGAGGTGCTCGCAGTTGTCGAGGACCACGACCACCCTCATGTTGACGAGCGTCTCGACAACGGTGTCGCGCAACGGTTCGTCGGGCTGCGCGAGCACACCGAGCGCCGTGGCCAGCACGGGCAGGACGTCGCGGGAGTCGGTCACCTCACCGAGCTCGACGAGCAGCACCCGGTCCGTGCGACCGCGCCGCAACCGTCCCGCGGCCTCCAGCGCGAGCCGCGTCTTGCCCGCACCCGCACTGCCCACGAGCGTGACGAGGCGGTGCCTGCGCAACAGCTGGTCGAGCTTCGACAGCTCCTGCTGCCGCCCGACGAACGTGTCACGCGCCGCGGGCAGGTTCGACAGCACCCGCAGGTGCTGCCTGGTGACGGGCGCGGGAACGGACGCACGGCGGCGGTAGGCCCGCTGCCGGCAGGCGTTGGAGCAGTACGACCTGCGCTGTTCGGAGGTGGCGGGAGGCAGCTCACCGGCGCACAGGGCGCAACGTCCGGTGCTGGTCATGAGTCCTTCTCCTCCAGCCGTAACGGCAGCGCGTCCGCGTCTCGGTCCGGCGAACGCGCAGGTCGTGAGTCGTGTGCCGCCCGATGCGACCCGTTACGCCTCTGTGTGCGCGAGACGGCTCGCGACCTGGCCGTTATGCCTGCCTTCCGATCGGCCTCGTTCGGGAACAAACTGGTGACTGGTCCGGTCTGACAGGGAGCACGCATGACGTTGACGCCGAGCACCTCGTGGGCGACTGGGGGTCTGCAACTGGTGGACGAGCCGCGCACGATCACCGTCGGCATCGCCGACGACGAGGTCCTGGTCCGCACGGGAGTCCGCGGAGTGCTGGAGCGGTCCGGCTCGGTCGCGGTCGTCGGCGAGGCCGGTGACGGCGGCGGCGCCGTCGAACTGGCGCGCCGACGGCGCCCGCAGGTGCTGCTGATGGACGCGGCGATGCCCGGCATGGAAGGCCTCGCGGCGGTCCGCACGGTCCGCAGGCACGTGCCGGGAACCCAGGTGATCATGCTGTGCACGCCGCACACCGAGGAGATGCTCTTCCCCGCGCTGCGCGCCGGTGCGGCGGGATTCCTCTTCAAGAACGGCGAACCCGGCTCGCTCGTCAACGCCGTGCGCGCCGTCGCCGCCGGCGAGGCGATCCTCTCGCCCGCCGCGACGCGTGCGTTGATCGACCACTTCACCGGCGCCGACTCGGAACGCCGTGACGCCGCGCGCAGCCGCATCGGCCTGCTCACCCGGCGAGAGCAGGAAGTGCTGGTGTACCTGGCGCAGGGCATGGCGAACGCACGCATCGCAAGGCTCATGTACCTCTCGGAAGGGGCGATCAAGGCCCACGTCAGCCGACTGCTGACGAAACTGCGGTGCGACAACCGCGTCCAAGCCGCTCTCATCGCACGCGACGCCGCCCTTCCCTGCTGAAACCTGTTCTCGTCACAACGGCGCAGCAGCCAGACTAACCACGGATTTTCGCGCCGCGAAGCAGGTCACCCGGTTGGCCCCGTCCAATGTGATGTCCCAATTCCGCCAGCGTCCCGGCCGGAATGCGGGCATGCTCGTGGCCATGCGGTGGAAAACGTTCTCGGAAAGGTTGCCCTTTCAAGCACCTTTGTGTCCCGACAACCTGTTCGGCCACCTCATCGCCACCGCGGTCCCCGGAGTGGAGGAGTGGAGGGACGGCGTCTACCGCCGCACCTTGCGATTGCCTTTCGGTTGCGGCATCGCGGCTTTGCGGCCGTTCCCCGATCACGTCGCGTGCACTGTGGAACTGTCCGATGAGCGCGATTTGGCCACTGCTCTGGACCTTTGCCGATTCCTGCTGGACCTCGACGCGGATCCGGTCGCCGTGGACAACGCCCTATCGGCTGATCCGCTGCTCGCACCACTGATCTCCGCCGCACCCGGACGCCGTGTGCCGCGCACGGTCGACGGCGCGGAGTTCGCCATCCGCGCCGTGCTGGGCCAGCAGGTCTCGACGAAAGCCGCGCGCACGCACGCCGCACGCCTCGTGTCGGCACACGGCACCCCCGTCCAGGACCTCTTCCTGTTCCCGCTGGAGTTCGACCCCGCCGACCTCGCGATGCCCGAGTCGCGCCGCCGCACGATGGCAGCGCTGCTCGACGCGCTGCGGTCCGGTTTGGACCTCTCGCCTGGCGCGGACCGCGCCGTGGCGCGGGAACGGCTGAGCGCACTGCCGGGCTTCGGCCCGTGGACCGTGGAATCGATCCTGATGAGGGCGCTGGGCGACCAGGACGCGTTCCTGCCGACCGACCTGGGAATCCGCCTGGCGGCCGAGGCCCTGGGCCTGCCGACGACCCCCGCGGCCCTGCTCAGGCGTTCGGAGGCGTGGCGGCCGTGGCGTGCGTACGCGGTGCAGCACCTGTGGGCGACCGGTGATCACGAGGTGAACCGAATCCCGGCGTGAGCTGCACGCTCGCGTACATCGCGCCGGTCGACCCCTCCCGCACGAAACCGGGCAACGGCGGCGGATCCTGCGCGAACCCCTGCAGGTCCCCGAAAACCTCGAGCGCCGTCGCGGGCCGCCCACCGGGATCCTTGGCCAGCAACCGCTGCACGACGGGGTCGAGCGGCCCCGCCACCCGCCGCGGCGCCTCCTTGACGTGCTTGTCGAACACCGCGTACGCCGTCGGCCCCGTGAACAGCTGCTCGCCCGTCAGCATCTCGTGCAGCACGCACCCCAGCGCGTACAGGTCGCTGCGCGGCTCGGCGATCCCGCGCTGGATCTGCTCGGGCGCCATGTACGAGGGCGTGCCGAGGATCTGCCCGGCCCGGCTGAACGGCGCGACGTCGCTCTCCCGCAACAGCGCC
>JASLAV010000088.1 GCA_030146905.1 Lentzea sp.
TCAGCGGAGACGACGACACCTGGGCGACCGTGTTCGCGTTGAACCTCAACGCGGCCGTGCGCATCACGCGAGCCGCGTTGCCCGCGCTCACGAAGGCGCGGGGCTCGGTGGTGAACATCAGCTCCAGCAGCGCACGCGACCCGCACACCGCGCCGCTGCCCTACTCGGCGGCCAAGGCGGCGCTCAACGCGTTCACCCGCGGCCTCGCCGAGGCGACCGGCCGGTCCGGCGTCCGGATCAACGCGGTCACCCCCGGCGCCACGCGCACCGACCTCCTGGTGGGGCCGGACGGTCTCGCGGCCGGCATCGCGGCGAACCTCGGCGTGGCGCACGCCGACCTGGTGGCGGGACTGCCGGAGCAGTTCGGGATGCTCAACGGCGACCTGATCGACCCGAGCGAGATCGCCCGCGCGGTGGTGCTGCTGTCGTCCCCCGCCATGCCGAGCGCGATCGGGTCGAACTGGACCGTCCACGGCGGCCAGATGAAGACCGCCTGACCGGCCGCGCCCCGCGGCGAGCACCGGCCCCTGCCCTCCATTTACCTTTATGCAAAGCTATGCCAAAAGGTAGATGGAGGGGCATGTGGAAACGGACCTGGTGGGCGGGGTGGTGGCGTGGTGGGAGCGACACGCGCCGGAGCTGCCATCGCGGACGATCGAGTTCACCAAGCGCGTCGCGCGGATGCACGCGCTGACCGACCGCGTCACGGTCGCCGTGCTGGCGCGTTCCGGCCTGAGCCGCGCCGAGTACGACGTGCTCGGGACGCTCCTGACGGCGGGGGAGGCGCACCTGAGGCCGTCGGAGCTGTCGTCGAGGTTGCTGCTCACGACCGGCGGGCTGAGCAACGTGCTGCGGTCGCTGGAGCGTCGTGGTCTCACCGCTCAGTCCTCGGACGCCGAGGACGGGCGCGGCAGGCGCGTCGCGCTGACGCGAAAGGGAGAGGAGACGGCCGAGCGAGTGGTCCGCGAGGTCGTCGCCGCCCAGCACGAGCTCATCACCAAGGCCGGGGACGCGCATGTTCGCGCCGCTGCCGGAGCACTCGCCGCTGTGCTCGGCGCGCTCGACTCCCCCGCAGGCCGCCGCGCCACGCAGACGGAGGTGTGACATCTCCCGGTTCACGATCACGAACGTCCACGCGTTCACGGCGGGGCACACCCTCGGCCCGCTCACCTCCGTCGGTGTCGAGAACGGGGTGATCACCGCCGCCACCGGCGGAGAGGTGGTCGACGGACGCGGCGGCTACCTGCTGCCCGGCCTCATCGACACGCACGTGCACATCGGCCACGCCGACGAGCTCGCGGCCGGACTCCGCTGGGGCGTCACGACGATGCTCGACATGGGCACGACCCGGTGGGACGACCTCCGCGCGTTGCGGGACGACGAGTCCGATGCCCGTTCCGACGTCCGCGGGGTCTCGTACCCGGCGTGCGCCGTGCGCGGCAGGGCCGTGCGCAAGATGGGATACCCCGCCTCCACCGCCGTGCGCGGTCCCGCCGACGCCGCGAGGTGGGTCGAGGAGCGGCTGCGCCAGGACCCCGACCACCTCAAGGTCGTGCTGGAGGAGAAGCTCCCGTTCCAGCCGAAGCCGCTCAGCCGCGACACCGTCTCCGCGATCGTGGCCGAGGCACACCGCGCGGGGAAGAAGGTCGTCGTCCACGCCGCGTCGCCGCGGGCCTACACCACCGCGCTCGACGCGGGCGCCGACGTGATCACCCACGCGCCCATCGCCGCCACGCTGCCCGCTGACCTGGCGCGCCGCGTCGCCTCCTCCGGCACGGCCGTCTCCCCCACGCTGGT
Organism: Lentzea sp.; assembly: GCA_030146905.1. The sequence goes on from JASLAV010000088.1 coordinate 1,798, forward strand.
GATGATGCGGACGATCCTGGACACCTTGCCGTTCAAGCTGAAGCGGCTCGACTTCGGGAACACGATCGCGTCGACCGCGGCGCTGCACGACGCCGGCGCGACGATCGTGCTCGGCACGGACGCGAACGGCGACGAGACCTCACCCGCCCGCGTCGCGCACGGCAGCGCCGTCCACGACGAGCTCGCGCTGCTGGTGGAGGCCGGGCTCAGCCCGGCGGACGCGCTCGCCGCGGCGACCTCCCGTGCGGCGGCGGTGTTCGGGCTCGACGACCGCGGGGTCATCGCCCCCGGCAGACGCGCCGACCTCCTGCTGATCGCCAAGGACCCCCTCGTGGACATCACCGCCACCCGAGACGTCGTCGGCGTGTGGAAGCGCGGAGTCGCCGCTCCGCGATGACTTCACCCGGCGCCGGGTCAACCGGGCCTCCCGCGGGTATCCCCCAGGACGCGCCTTCCGCAGTTCCGGACGGCGCGGAACGGCAGTCCTGGCACAGGGGGAGGTCCGGCATGCGGTTGCACCCTGGCGAGGACGAGGCCGGAGGGTGGCGCGTCGAGGCACTGTCCACTGTGGTGCCACGACTGCGCGGCGCGGCGCCGGACGTCACCGGACGCCCGCTCATCGTCGCGATAGACGGCCGTGGCGGGGCCGGGAAATCCGTTCTCGCGCAACGCCTGCGTGCGATCGTCCCGTCCTCCGCGGTGGTGCACACCGACGACATCGCCTGGAACCAGGCGTACTTCGACTGGGCCGGCCTGCTGGCGGAGAACGTCCTGGCGCCGCTGCACCGCGGTGAGGCGGTGGAGTTCCGGCCGCCGGCCTGGGTCGCGCACCACCGTCCCGGCACGATCCGCGTCCCGGCCGGCGTGGAGGTCGTGTGGGTGGAGGGCACCGG
>JASLAV010000160.1 GCA_030146905.1 Lentzea sp.
CAGCCGGAGTCGCACGGTGTGTGCGGGAACCGGCTCGTGACGACGGCCGCGGCGCACTCGCACGACGATCGCGCCGAACACCGGCCCGAACCCCGCCGAGCAGGTAGGGGATGACGGTGGGGGAACTGGTCGGCGATCCGCCGAGGGCCATCGCGAGGAGCCAGAAGGCCCAGGTGGTCACGAACGTGACGGTCCAGAAGACGGCGAGGTCGTTCTTCCGGCGAACGGGGGCTGCGGTGGTCACGACTTCGTCCTTTTCACGGGAGCAGGGGGTGCGCGGGCGCGCTGAGGACAGCCGGTGGCCGATCGACCGGCCACCGAGGCCGTGGTCGACCCGGCCGCGCGAGACGCGATGACGCGCGATGACCACCAGAGGGCGTTCGCGACGTTCGCGGCGTCGTTGATGGGGGACTTCGACCGGTACTTCGCCCGTGACGGGGCTGAGCCGAACGCGGACGGGGTTGTCTACCGGCAGGCCGCGGTGTGGCTCACGAACGAGGAGTTCGCCGAGATGCTGGAGGAGATCGAGCACGCGGTCGTCTCGCGGATGGACCGGGTGAGGGAAGGCCGTGTACGCCGGGTGGTGAGTTTGGTCGTGGTGCCGGACAAGCCCGAGGCGGGATGAGTTCACCGGACGACTCACTGCCGCACGGGGGCGTTCCGTATCCTGATCAGCGATGGACGAGTTGAGGGGCGACTGCGCCAACTGCTTCGGGTTGTGCTGCGTCGCACTGCCGTTCGCGAAGTCCGCCGACTTCGCCGCCACCAAGGACGCCGGTACCCCGTGCCGCAACCTGCTGGCCGACCACCGCTGCGGCATCCACGACCGGCTGCGGCAGAAGGGGTATGCAGGCTGCACGGTCTACGACTGCTTCGGCGCCGGTCAGCGGGTGTCGCAGACGGTCTTCCAGGGCAACGACTGGCGCACCGGTGAGCGGCAGAAGATGTTCGAGGTGTTCCCCGTCGTCCGCCAGCTGCACGAACTGCTCTGGTACCTGGCCGAGGCCCGGCGGCTCGACCCGCACGACGACCTCGTCGCGGCCTACGACGAGGTCGTCCGGCTCGCCACCGGCGGTCCGGACGACATCCTCGGGCTGGACGTGGCGGAGATCCGGGCGAAGGTCAACGTGCTGCTGGTGCGCACGAGCGAACGGCTGCGGTCGAGCGCGAAGTCGTACCGGGGCGCCGACCTGATCGGTGCGCGCCTGTGCAACAAGAACCTCGGCAGCGCCGACTTCCGCGGTGCCTACCTGATCGGCGCCGACCTCTCGAACTCCGACCTGTCGCGGGCGGACATGATCGGTGCCGACCTGCGGGGCGCGGAGCTGGCCGGTGCGGACCTGAGCACGTGCCTGTTCCTCACGCAGCCGCAGGTCAACGCCGCGCGGGGGGACGCGAGGACGAAGCTGCCCGCCGCGCTCACCAGGCCGTCGCACTGGACGGCGACGCCGTCGCGGCGTCGCTGACCGGCGCTAGCGCAGCTGGCCGCGGCGGCGGGTCAGGTAGGCGATCTCGGCGGTGTTGCCCGCCAGGTCGATGGCCCTGTCGTAGGCGGCGCGCGACTGCTGACCCCGGCCCAGGCGTCGCAGCAGGTCGGCGCGGGTGGCGTGGTAGGGGTGGTATCCGGCCAGCCTGTCCTCGAGGCGGTCGACCGCGGCCAGCGCCACCTGCGGGCCGTCGAGCTCGGCGACCGCGATGGCCCGGTTGAGGGCGACGATCGGCGAGGGGTCGAGGCGGATGAGCTGGTCGTAGAGGGCGAGGACCTGCGACCAGTCGGTGTCGCGCATGTCGCGGGCGGAGGTGTGCACGGCGTTGATCGCCGCGAGGACCTGGTAGCGGCCGGGGGCCACCCCGGTGGCGAGGCGTTCGCGCACCAGCCGGTGCCCTTCGGCGATCAGCTCGGTGTCCCAGGACCCGCGGTCCTGCTCGTCGAGGGCGACGAGCTCGCCGTCGGCGGAGACGCGGGCGGTGCGGCGGGCCTCGGTCAGCAGCATCAGCGCCAGCAGGCCGGTCACCTCGCCGTTGTCCGGCAGGAGCTCGCGGAGCAGGCGGGTGAGCCGGATCGCCTCCGCGGTCAGGTCGTGGCGCAGGGGGTCGGTGCCGGGGCCGGTGGCGAGGTAGCCCTCGTTGAACACCAGGAAAAGGACGGTGAGCACGCTGGACACGCGTGCCGGGAGGTCCTGTGCCGAGGGCACGCGATAGGGGATGCGGGCGGCCTTGATCTTGGCTTTCGCGCGGGTGATCCGCTGTCCCACGGCGCTTTCGGCCACCAGGAACGCGCGGGCGATCTCGGGCACGGTCAAGCCGCCGACCAGGCGCAACGTCAGCGCCAGGCGGGCTTCGGCCGCCAATGCGGGGTGGCAGCAGGTGAAGATCAGCCGCAGCCGGTCGTCGTCGATGGGGCCGGGAGGTTCCGGCGGGTCGTCGTCGTGCACCACCAGAGCCTCCTTGTGCTTGTCGTCGCGCTTGCTCTCCCGCCGGAGGCGATCGATGGCCTTGCGGGTGGCGGTGGTGGTCAGCCAGGCGCCGGGACCCGGTGGCACGCCGTCGGCGGGCCACCGCTCGACGGCGGTCGCGAACGCCTCGGCCGCCGCGTCCTCTGCGATGTCGAGGTCACCGAAACGCCTGGTCAGGGTTGCGACCACCCGTGCCCACTCCTGGCGGTGGGCCCGGGTGACCGCGTTCTCGGCCTCGTTCACAGGAACGGCCGCACCTCGATCTTGCGGTCGCAGATCCTGGAGGCCTCGGTGGCGAGCGTGAGCGCCACGTCCAGGTCGGGGGCCTCCCAGATCCAGACGCCGGCGAGGTACTCCTTCGACTCGACGAAGGGCCCGTCGCTGAGCACCGGCTGTTCGCCCCGGTTGTCGACGACGGTGGCGGCGTCGGTGTCGGCGAGCCCGCCGGCGAAGACCCAGTGGCCCTCGGCCACCAGCCGTTCGTTGAACTCGCTGATGGCGGGTTGCCTGTCCGTGCTGCCGGGGTTGCTCTTGTCGTCGATCACGGAGACCAGGTACCGCATGGGGAAGATCCTCTCCTGTGGGTGTCGGGTGCGGGTCACGCCGACGGGTACTGCGGGCGTCCGGCGGGCCGGTAGACCTGGATCGTCACGCCCTTGGAGTCGGCTCGCGATTCGACCAGGTCCAGCGCGAGGTCCGGGCCGCTGCGCGGGAACAGCCGCTCGCCCTGGCCGACGACCACGGGCATGACGATCAGGGTCATCTCGTCGACCAGGTCGTTCTCCAGCAGCCAGCGGACCAGGGTGCCGCTGCCGTGCACCTGCAGCTCACCGCCCGGCTGGGCCTTGAGGTCCGTGATGGCGGCCGCGAGGTCGCCGGGCAGGACGGTGGTGCCCTGCCACGCCGGGGCGGTGAGCGTGGTCGTCGCCACGTACTTGGGCCGTGCGTTGAGCGAGCGCAGGACGGGTTCCCAGCCGGGCACGTCCTGCTCCGCCCAGGTGCCCCAGGCGCCGGCGAACAGCTCGTAGGTGCGCCGGCCGAACAGGAACGCGTCGGCGCGGTGGTAGGTGTCGTTGATGAGCGCGACGGTGTCCGCGTCGCCCCTGCCCAGGGCCCAGCCGCCGCGGGTGAACCCGGTGCGGCGGTCCTCGTCCGACGCGCCGCCGTTGCCCTGCACCACTCCGTCGAGAGTCAGCTGGGTCATGGTCGTCAGCTTCATGATCGGGGTTCCCTGCCTCGGTGCCGCCCCGTCTCAGGCGGCCTCACCCCTGCTACGAACACCACCGCCCCGATCCGACAGGTAATTTCCGCGGCGTGTCAGGGCGGTGTCAGCGGCCGTTGCCAGAGTGCCGATCATGAAGAAGGCACTACTGGTCGTCGTCGCCGCGGTGGCGGGCGTGCTGGCCCCCGGCGTCGCGCACGCCGAGACACCGCCCGGTTGCGCGTCGGCCCGGCAGATCGGGTCGACCGCCTACGTCAAGATCGGCGGCCGGACCGCCGCGTCGGTGAAGCAGTTCGCGGGCTGCGGCAAGAACTGGGGCTACGTGTTCGTCTGGGCGGACTGGGCTGCCAGCCACGACCTGTTCCACGTCGTGGCGGCGGTCGCGACGGACGACGACGCCGAGCACGGCAGGGTGGCCGGGCGCGTCGAGCAGCGCGAGGTGTGGTCCGACGCGGCGAGCACCATCAACCGGTGCACGCGCGCGCTCGGCGCGGTGAAGCTGGGTGAGGACGGCTGGAGCGCCTACTCGACCCGGCGCTGCTGAGTCCCGCTAGACCGACAGGCGTTGCTGGGCGACCGCGCGGGCGAAGCCCTCGACGTTGTCGATCATGATGTTGTGGCCGGTGTTCGGCACGGAGACGATCTGGACACCGGCCGCGGCGAGCTCGCGGCCGCCGCTGGGCGGGGCGTCCTCGGGGTGCAGGAAGACGCGCGGGATGTCCAGTTCCAGCAGCAGCTTGCGCATGGTCGGCGAGGTGCCGCGGATGAGGTCGACGGCGCTGCGGTGGAGCGCTTCGGGGCCCGCCATGCGCATGGTGGCCGCCCAGTGCGGCCCGACGTCGCGCAGCACGCGTTCGAAGCCGTGGCTGAGGAAGTCGGCCTCGCTGTAGGCGGCGATGCCCCGGCTGCCGGGTGCGCCGAGCGAGGGCCTGGCGGGGTCGACGTGCGGGTCGACGAGGACGAGCGAGCGCACCATCTCGGGGTGCCGGGCGGCGAGCACGATGGCGACGGCGCCGCCCATGCTGTGGCCGATGATCTCGTTGCGGCGCAGGCCGATCTTCGCGAGCGCGACGGCGAGGGCGTCGGCGTGGCCCTCCAGCGAGTAGGCGAAGCCGGTGGGGCGGTCGCTGATGCCGAACCCGAGCATGTCCATCATCAGGCTGCGGCGGCCGGCCAGCAGCGGGTGCGCGACGGCTTCGGCGTAGTAGGGCGCCGATGACGCTCCGAGTCCGTGCAGGTACACCCTCGCGGGTGTGGCTCCCGGCACCTCGACCCAGCGGATGCGGACCCCAGGTCTGATCTCGACGGCGCGCAATGTCTCTCCCGGCGGCGGTGGTTCTGTGTGCGGACCCTACCCCGCTGTCAGGTGAGCTGAGACCGGTTTCGAGAGCCGTTTCTCATCTGGCGGAGGGTTATCGCGTGATGTTCGTCCATGAACGCCTCACACGGCAGAGGCCGATCAGTCGATCCCGAGTGCGGCGCATGCCGCCGTGACCGTTGCGGCACGAAGTTCGTCGAACGACGCG
>JASLAV010000175.1 GCA_030146905.1 Lentzea sp.
CGCGAACGCCTTGAGGATGCCGAGGATCGACTCGACCCTGTCCGGGGCGCGGTGGCGGACCGCGATGTCGCGGATCGCGCGGTGCAGTGCGGCGGAAAGGGGCCTGCGCAGGTCGGCCTCCGGCCGCGCCTCGACCTTGCCCGCACCCCAGCCGCGTCTGACGGCCATGGAGCGCAGCTCGCCGAGCAGCACCGTCTTGCCGACACCCCGCAGACCCGTGAGCACGAGACTGCGCTCGGGACGGCCGCGGGCGACGCGTTCGAGCACGACCTGGAACGCCGACACCTCTTTGTCACGGCCGGCGAGCTCGGGAGGCCGCTGGCCTGCACCGGGGGCGAACGGGTTGCGCACCGGGTCCATGGCTCGCACCGTATCGGCGTTTCTAGCCCGGCTCCTATAGACGCGCAGACGAGCCTCGAAGTGACTCCGGATGCTCGCGTATTCAGCTTTCTAGCGTCTGAGCAATATTGTGTAATAGTTGCGGATGGACCGGCTCACCGGTTGGCTGGGGCGCGTGGCTGAAGTCGTGACGAAGGGGACGGGCGAGGTCGAGCGCACCGCCGACCGCGCACAGGTGGACGTGACGTTCGAGGCGGTCGGAGCCGAGCGCTCCGAGGCGGTGAGCACGCTCAACCAGCGCATCTCCGCCGTCGAACCGCTGCTGGAGACCTTCGAGGTGCGTTCGCGGCAGCTCTCCGTGCACGACAACTGGGACAACAACCAGCGCGTCGGCAGCCGCGCCCAGCAGCAGTACGTCATCTGGGTGTCCGACCTGGACAGGCTCGACGGCCTGCTGGCGGAACTCGTGCAGGCCGAGCCGTCGTGGATCAACGGACCGTCGTGGACGCTCGTCGACGACACCGAGGCCATCCGCGAGGCGCAGAAGGAAGCCGTGGCCGACGCGCTGCGACGGGCCGAGGGCTACGCGACGGCGTTGGGGCGGCGGCTCGGGCCGTTGCTGCGGATCGGCGACACGGAAGGCGGCGCGGGGTACTCGCCCAAGATGATGCGCGGCGGTGCGTCGTTCGAGATGGCCGGGCCTGCCGGGATGGTGGACCAGCTGAACCTCAAGGCGCAGCAGATCACGGTGTCCGCTGTGTGCACGGCCGCCTGGTCGTTGCTCGACTGAGCCGCGCCGCGCAGATGCCTCACCTCCGCAGTCAGTCACCGAAAGCGACGGACCAATCACTCCAGATCACATACGCGGATGATGGAGCGTCGCTACGGTCGAGGTGTGCCGCTTGAACACCTCGAACTGAAGCGTCGGAACGTTCCGGACAACCCGCAGATCAGGGCCCGCCTGGCCGAGCTGACTCATCCCGCGGGCAGGGCTTTGCGGTCGGCTGAGACGTACGAGGCCCGCGATCCCGCAGGGCTGGTCACCATCACGGTGACCAAGGATCAGAAGGTGACGGACGTGCGCGTTCGTCCTCGATGGTTCGAGCAGCTGCGCCCGGAGGCATTCCCAGCCACGGTCTACAACACCTACGCGACCGCGGTCCAGCGCTCCCTCGCTATGGAATTCGCCCAGCGTCCGGTGAACCCGCAGCACCGGGCCGTGCGGCACGAGCCACAGGTGGATCCGCCCGACCTGCCGCTCGAGGAGTGGGTGGCGAGGACCAAGACCCGGCTCGACGCGGTTGACGCCGAGTACGACGCGATCCGTCGTCAGGAGCGAGTTCGGCAACCGGACGTGACAGAAATCCGCAGCCCCCTCGGCTACATGACGATGCGCATGCGCGGCGGCGGACCGGTTTCACTGCACGGTGACCCGCAGGCTCTCGACAACCCGTCTGACAGCGTGCTGGCCGACGACGTCCTGCGCCTCTTCGCTCGCGCGGGTCTCGGCGTCGATCCCGGTGACCGCCCTCGTCCAGCGGCACAGCCGCGCACTGGTGGTGCCGAACCGGATGACGACTACTTCACCGACTTCAGGGTCTTGGGCAGGAGGGACTGAAATGGCTGGTTACGAGGTTGTCACCCAGGACCTGCGCGACGAGGCCAAGCTCTGGCAGGAGAAGGCGGACAGGGCTGAGCCGATCGTGCGGGCCGTGCGGGACGCCTACCTCACGGAGACCGCGTTCTTCGTCGGCGACCTCGCGACCCTCGGAGTCGGGCTCGCCACTGCTGCGCTCGAGGCGAGCCAGTACGAGGACTTCCGGGCGTTCATCGAGAAGTGCCTGACGGGTGCCGTCACCGAGTTCAACCAGATCGACCACGCGCTGCGGGCAATAGCAGACGAGTACGAGCGCGCTGAGAGCGTCACCGAAATCGACCTTCGCAAGTTCTACGGCTAGCAGGAGCCCACAGATCCATGAGCGGTCCCGAAGAGATGACCAACCTGTTCGAGCGCGGGTTCCAAGGCCTCGAAGACAAAGCACGCGAATGTGCCCAGAGGTTCAACGGTGCCATCGACCACATCAACGACTGGCGTTACCTGCTCGGCCCCTCGATGCTCGTCATCAACCCGGCTCTCGACACCATCCGCGAGGGCTTGGAAAAAATGTTCGCCCTGATCAGAAAAGCGGTGGAGCACCACTTCCCGGTCGTGTCGCTGATCCGGCAGTCGTTCAACTGGCTGGAAAAGGTCCAGCAGCCGGCGAACGGGCTCAGCCATCAGGCCCCCGACACCGACCTCGCGGCCCACTGGTCCGGCGAAGCGGCCACCGCGTACTCACAGCGGTTCACTTCGCAGCACGAAGCGATCGTCGCCGTCGCAACCAAGGCGGACAGCGTCAGCAAGTGGCTGATGGACATCGCCAAGTACAACATCGAGTACATGACCGAGCTGGCGAAGATGGCGACAGGCTTCCTCGGCGCACTGGTAACCGCCGCAATCGAAGGTGCGACCGTCATAGGCATTCCATTCGCCGTCAAGGACCTCGCCGGCGCGATCGGCAACCTCGTAACGCAGCAACTCGACAACCTGGTCGGTATCGCCAAGCGGTTCGCCGAAGCGCTCAGCAAGGTGCGGGACATCATGAGCCTGATGACCGACACGAAGCTGCCCCAGCAGGCGTGGCCGCAAGCGGTGAAGGGCTGATGGCACCCGCGAGTGGCTGGGCGGCAAAGGTGATCGCCCTGACGGCGATGACGGCGCTCGCCGGCGGCTGCGGTGTCGAGCGGGTGGAGACACCGGCTTTCGGCCCGGCCCCGACAGCAACCACGACATCGTTCCCGTCAATGCCCACGGCACCTGCCAAGCCGATGAAATACCTCCCTGCGGCCTTGAAGACCTGTCTCGACATCAAGCAGGAGGTCGGCGGAGACCTACCGCCCCCACAACCGGACGAGAACCAGAGGCTTGGTACAAACTCGTCATCTCGGGCGTGCACTTTCAAAGCCGGGGAATCGACGATCGTCTTCAGCGTCCGGTCTTGGGAAAACACGGACAACGCCGCCGGCATCAGGTCGGGAACCGACTACGCCGAGGAGTACTTCACCGAGCGCACCAAGTCGTGGGAACAGGACAGCGGTGTGGAGCTCGGCACGGACGCGCGCTGGCGCGCCAACTCCACAGCGGCCTGCTCGCTCGAGATCCTCGACGAGAACGGTGTGGTGATCGTGACCCGCGCCGACGGCACCACAATCGATCAAGAGCAGTGCCGTGGCTCGGTGCGCGAGTTCGCGAAGAAGTTCTTCGCCGCCGTGCAGCCGTAGTCCCGAGGGCTACGGCTGACGAGTGCCGTTCAACGACTCGATGGCGCACTGCACGGCCTTGGCGTCGCGGTCGTCGGGACGGGCGCGCAGCCAGTTCCTCAGCCACTCGGCGTGGCGGGCGGCCGTCGTGGCCAGCGTCAGCAGGACGTAGGCCCGGCGTTCCCACCCTCGCGCCGAGGCCAGCGCGTCTGCCGCCGGCCGCCACTCCTCCCGCAGCGTTCCGGCCAGTGCGCGCGCCAGAACCGGGTCTTCTTCCGGATCCACCTGCATGAGCCCCCACCCCCAGGTCCGCACGACGGCGGTTCCTGCAGTGTGCACGGCTCCGCACCAGAAATCACGCGCCGTCGGCCATACCGGTCACGTGACGAGACCGGTCGCGCGATTCCATCCACAGTGGACTCAGCGCTCCAGGATCGCCGTGATCCCCTGACCGCCCGCCGCGCAGACCGACACGAAACCGCGCCCGCTGCCCTTCTGGTGCAGCAGCTTCGCCAGGGTGGCCACGATCCTGGCACCGGTCGCCGCGAACGGGTGGCCTGCCGCGAGCGACGAGCCGTTGACGTTCAGCTTGGACCTGTCGAGCTCGCCGAGCTCCTTCTCCCACGCCTTCAGCGTCGCGAGCACCTGGGACGCGAACGCCTCGTGCACCTCGTAGAAGTCGAAGTCCTGCAACGTGAGGCCCGCCTTGGCGAGCATGCGCGGCGCGGCGTGCACCGGCGCCATGAGCAGGCCTTCTTCGCCGTGCACGTAGTCGACGGCGGCGGTCTCGGCGAACGTCAGGTAGGCGAGCACCGGCAGGTTCCGTTCGCGCGCCCACTCCTCGGTCGCGAGCAGGACCGCGGAGGCGCCGTCGGAGAGCGGGGTCGAGTTGCCGGCGGTCATCGTGTCACCGAAGACCGGCTTCAGCTTGGCGAGCTTCTCCGCGGTGCTGTCGGGGCGGAGGTTCTGGTCGCGGGTCAGGCCGAGGTACGGGGTGACGAGGTCGTCGAAGAAACCCTCGTCGTAGGCGCGGGCGAGGTTCTGGTGGCTGCGTGCCGTGAGCTCGTCCTGGTCCTCGCGCGTGATGCCGTGCTGAGCCGCGGTGATGGCCGCGTGCTCACCCATGGACATGCCGGTGCGCGGTTCGCCGTTGCGCGGCAGGTGCGGGACGACGTGACTCGGGCGGAGCTTGGTGAGCAGGCTGATCTTGCGGGTGCGGTTGAACTCCAGCAGGAGCTTGCGGAAGTTCTCGTTGACGCCGATCGGCGCGTCGCTGGTCGTGTCGACGCCGCCGGCGATGCCCGCGTCGATCTGGCCGAGCGCGATCTTGTTGGCGACGGCGATGACGGCCTGCAGGCCCGTGCCGCACGCCTGCTGCATGTCGTACGCGGGTGTCTCCGGGCTGAGCCTGCTGCCCAGGACCGACTCGCGGACGAGGTTGAAGTCGCGCGAGTGCTTGAGGACGGCGCCCGCGACCACCTCGCCGAGGCGTTCGCCCTGCAGGCCGAAGCGGCTCACCAGGCCGTCCAGCACCGCCGTGAACATGTCCTGGTTCGACGCGGTGGCGTACGGGCCGTTCGAGCGGGCGAACGGGATGCGGTTGCCGCCGATGATCGCTACTCGCATACCG
>JASLAV010000212.1 GCA_030146905.1 Lentzea sp.
TCTGACGGGCACCCGCCGATGTTCCGCGTGCGCGAGGACTGCCGTGTGTCGCATCACCCTGACCGGAGACACGGTCGGAGCAGCAGAAAAGGCCGCAACCGAGGCGGTCGCGGCCCTTCCGGACAGCCAGGAACTCGATGACTTGGTCACCGCAGTGCTTCTCGGTGCGCGCGACGAGGTCGACCACCCCGATGCGGTGCGCCCGCAGGGCCGCCGCCCCTGGCCGCGTGCAGCGACCGGACGAGGGTCACTCCGCGGAGGAGGCGGCGGTGGGCGCGCGTTCCTGGTCGGCTGGTTCTGCTCGGGGCGGGAGGCCATGGCGGCGGAACGACGTCGTGTGCCCGCCAGCAGGTGGGATGCCACGTCGACATCGCGAGTGCCCGGCCGAAGCCGTGCAGCGGACGGGGAAGAAGCGGAAGGTGAACTGGTCCAACCTTGCGGTCTTCGACCGGGCCGAGGTCGAACAGGTACGGCGGGTTGGCGGTGGCCTCGGCGAAGGCAGCGGCCGCGGCTCCAGCACGGGGTTGGTGCCGGCCCGCTTCTCGGACATCTTGCTACTCCTTGTCGTGTGCTTCGGTCCGCGCAGGACTGCGCTTCAGGCGGTCACCTTGGTCGCCGCGAGCAGCGAGCTGCCGGGCGAGCCTCCGGCGGACCGCTCCGGCGGCGCCCATCTGGTGACGCCGATCTGGCCGGCCTCACGCCATTCACCCTGCCAAACTCCTGTTCCGCCAGGTATCAGCAAGTCGACTGTCGATTCCTTTCGGCTACGCGCTCGCTTCCTTGACAGCGAAGCAGTGCGGTCGGCTACCTTTGGCCACGTGGAGAACCTTTTCGGCCCAACCGAGCGGATGACCGTCGGCCGAGTTCCTGGTCGCTGTCTTGTCCGGCGCCGGTAAGAGTGCGACTTCCTCGCGACTTCAGCGGTCTTCGCGTTTCAGTCATGTGACTGATACCTGTCGGCTCCTCCATTTCGCACCATGGTGATACCGGCCGCGGCGACATGAACGTGGCCCTCTCGCCGTCCTGCCGCCCCCACGGCCGGCGCCAAAGGACGAGATGAGCGATTTCATTGGAGTGCTCGAATGGATAGCGAAAATTCCTCACCTTCCCTGAGTCGGCGCCGTTTTGTTGGAGTGACCGCGGGTATAGGCGCGGCCGTCGGTGCTGCGGGATTGTTCGGCAACCAGATCCTCCAGCCGGCCGAGGCCTCCCCCGTCGCCGAAGACCGAACGCGGGTCGAGACCATCGAACTGGGGAAGGTCGCCATCACCCGTGTCGTGGAGTTCAGCGGTCCAGTTGGTTTGACGTCTCGTCAGTTCTTCCCCGACAGCCCGGAGAAACTGTGGCAGGAGAACAAGGACTGGCTGAGCCCGGAATTCTGGCAGCCGAGCACCGACATGGTCTACTCCGCTCTGCAGACGTGGGTGCTGCGCAGCGAGGGCAGGACCATCCTGATCGACACGGGCGCCGGAAACGACAAGTTCCGTCCCTACGCCAAGCAGTGGCAGTACATGGACACCGGCTTCCTGCGCCGGCTCTCCCGCGCCGGAGTCAGGCCGCAGGACGTGGATGTCGTCGTCAACACCCACCTTCACAACGACCATGTCGGCTGGAACACGCGTCGCGAAGGCCGTGACTGGGTGCCCACCTTCCCCAACGCCACGTACCTGATCCCGAAGGTCGAATTCGACTTCTGGAACCCGCAGGGCCCGGTGCGGCCGAAGTACTGGCAGGGCAACCAGAACGTCTGGGAGGACAGCGTGCTCCCGGTCCACGAGGCCGGCCTGGTGAAGCTGTGGGACGGCTCGCTCACGCTCGACTCCAGCCTGAAGCTGGATCTCGCGTCCGGGCACACTCCCGGCTCGTCCGTGGTTCGGCTGGAGTCGGGAACTGACAGGGCGGTGTTCATCGGCGACCTGCTTCACACAGCACTCCAGCTCGAGCACCCGGAATTCAACAGCTGCTTCGAGGAAGACGAGAAGCAAGCGCTCGCGAGCCGGCGCCGAGAACTGGAGTGGGCCGCCGACCACAAGGCCCTCGTCCTGCCCGCGCATCTTCCCGGTCACGGCGCTGCCGAGGTGAAGCGCAACGGCAGCCAGTTCAAGATCACGGATTGGGCGGGCTTCAGCCGCAGCTGACCTGGCCGGAAGCTCCCGGGCCCCCCTCGGCCACTCCGACGATGAGCGAATGAACTCCGCATCCGGAGGACCGCGATCGGGGCGCCGGCACGGACACACCGGGCCGGCGCCCCGCAACCATCTGGGCTTCCTGGGCACGTCCACCGTTCAACGGAGGCGGATGCTCACCACCATGCTCGAAGGCGACTGTCGTGTTCTCGGACATCGGCCCACTCAAGATGCTTGCACTCCTGGTTTCGGCCGTCATGGTGGTTGGCTCGGAGTCGCTCCCCCGGGGTCGTCCGGCGACGCACAATTTTCCTGCGCAGAGTCATGACCCTCTCAGCCGGCCCAGCAGGACATCCGCAAATGTCTTGAGCAAGCGCCTCATGGGGAGAGGACGCCCAGGATCACGAGCGTCCGACCGAGCCGGGCGGCGCCCTCCAGCCCACGCGTCCACGACCACCCGGACATCGCGGGCCGGGGTGTCATCCTTGTCCGGCTCGACGAAGACGGGCACGTGGAAGCCGCTGTTCGTCGCCTCGGCTCCGGCGCCCGCGTCGTACATGACGAAGGTCTTCCCGGTCCCGAAGCGCATCACGACGCCGTCCGAGCCGTTGGTGGCGGCGGGTGTCACGGCCGCCGTGAACGCCGCCGCGATGGATGCCAGGAGTCCTGCCATTCGTCTGCGCAAAGCTATCCGGGCACTGGTCCACCCGTGGTCCAGCCCGCTGCGACCAGCCCTGCCGACGGGCCTCGCGCATCGTCTCCATGCGGTCGCGGACACCACCGCGCCGATGCCACCGACCACTGCGCACACGAGCTCACCGCATCGGGACGGTCCTCGGCCTGCGGGGCCGGCACTCGTGCAGCGGCGGATCCTGCCGTCTCAGACATGGGCACTGGCACCCGACAGGGTGCCTTCGACCACGTCGCGGAGCTGTGAGCGGGCGGTGATGCCCAGTTTGGGGAACACCCGGTAGAGGTGGGAGCCGACCGTGCGCGGCGAGAGGAACAGTTTCTCTCCGATCTCACGGTTCGTCAGGCCGCGGGCCGCGAGCTGGACGATCTGCTGCTGCTGAGGGCTGAGTTCGGTGAAGGCACTGGGCACTACGCTGCTGGCGGCCTCGATGCCGGCGGCTCTCAGTTCTGCCTTGGACCGCTCGATCCATGGCCGCGCGCCAAGCCGCTGGAAGGTGTCGAGTGCGGTGGTCAGCAGCGGGCGGGCCTCGGCGATACGCCGCCGCCTCCGGAGCCACTCACCGTAGTCCAGCCATGTCTGCGCCCGCTCGAACGGCCACTGCTCACCCGTGTCGTCCGCCAGTGCCGCCTGGAAGTGCGGTTCCGCGTGCTCCGGTTCGGCGAGCAGGGCGCGGCCTCGGTCGAGCAGCGCGGCGAGCCGTGCCGACATGCCCGTACCGAGACGCCGCGCCGACCGTTCCAGCAGTTCGGCGGCGTCCTCCCGGCGGCCTCGGCGGACGGCCGCCGCGGCGAGTTCGGCCAGGACGGTGTAGGAGACGTGGTAGTGAACCGGATCGCCGTCGTCGGTGAACGCGGAGCGGAACTGCGCGTATGCGGTGTCGTAGTCGCCCTCGGCCACCGCCGCCAGGCCCAGGGCCCGACGCGCGAAGACCGCGACGGAGCGGCTTTCCAGCGGGTCGACAAGGGCCAGTGCCTGCTCGGCTCTCCGTCGCGCGTCGGCCGGCTCGCCGAGCAGCGCGAGCACCGTGGCGTCGAGTGCCCGGGCACACGCCTCGGCATGGTCGAGCCCGGCCGATGACGCCACCGCTGAGATCTCGGCGGCCACCGAGCGGGCCTGGGCCCATCGGCCCTGCTCCAGGCGGGTCCAGCCGGCCGCGCATGCCAGTCCGTCCGGGAGCTGTCCACGGGCCCGCCACTGGTCGAATGCCTCGTCGAAGGTCCTGGCGGCGAGGGTGGTCTGGTCGAGCAGCCAGGCGACGATGGCCAGTGCGGTCAGGCGACTGGCGTCGCCCTTGGCCTCGGCGATGAGCCCGGGCAGCACCGGTGCGAGGGAGCCTCTTGCGCTGCTGGGGTCGGAGACGGCCATTACCCAGGCGTGCAGGGCCGCCCCGGCGGCATCGTCGGGCATGCGGGAGAACAGGCTCTGGATCTGTCGCTGTTGGGACTCCTCGCCCGAGTAGTAACGGACCACCGCCGCCGTAGCCAGCGCGTCGAGCAGGAGGGGTGACCGGGCGTCCGCCGCCTCGTCGGCGACACGCATGAGCAGGGCGAAGGCGGCCGTGTGATGAGGGCCCAGGGACATGAGCTGTCCGGTGGCCAGCGCCGCCTTGCCCAGCAGTGCCTGGTCGTCGGTGCACTCGCGGACTGCGGCGGCCAGGCGTTCGACCCAGCCGAGTTGACCGGTGAAGACAGCGGTGGCGGCGGCTTCGGTCAGAAGGCGCGCCCGATCCTCGCGGCGCGGGCTGAGTTCCGCGGCGCGCTCCTGGGCCGCGGCAGCGGCCGCAAAGCCACCTCGGCGCCGGGCCCGGTCGGCCGTCTGCTGCAGGGCGGCCGACACGTCGTGGTCGGGGCGTGTGGTCGCGGCGGCGAGGTGCCAGGCGCGGCGGTCGGGCTCCTCGCGCAGCAACTCCGCGAGAGCGAGGTGGGCCCGGCGGCGTTCCTCGAACGACGCGGCATGGTAGACGGCGGAGCGGACGAGCGGGTGACGGAAGGAGATCCCGGATCCGTCCTGGCGTACGAGACCGGCCCGGTCCGCGGGTACCCATGCCTCGTCATCTGCCTCGGGAAGTCCCACGGCCGCCGCCTGAGCGTCCGCCGCGTCGGCGGCCGCGAGCAGCAACAGGATGCGGCGGGTCGGTTCCGGCAGGTCCGCCGCGTGCCCTGCGAAGATCTGCTCCAGCCGTTCGGTGACGGGCAGCGGGCCCTCCACTCCACTGCCCTCGGGGTGCAGGATCGCGGTGGCGTGGGCGAGTTCTACCAGGGCCAGCGGGTTGCCGGCCGCCTCCTCGAGGATTCGCACCCTGGTTCGGCCGGTGGGCGGCGTGGGTTGCCGGTCCAGCAGCCGGTTGGCCGCCTCAGCGTCCAGCGGGCCGAGTTCGAGGCGCTCGTATCCCTTGTCGAAGCCGGGCAGCGCGGCCGCGCTGCGGACTCCGACCAGCAACGTGACGGGCTCGCTGTCCATGCGTCGCGCCACGAAGGACAGAACGTCCAGTGAGCCGCGGTCGATCCACTGGGCGTCGTCCACCACCAGCAGCAGCGGGGCGGTTTCCGCCAGGTCCGACAACAAGGTCAGAACCGCCAGCCCGACGAGCATCGCGTCGGGAGTCTCCGCGCACTCCTCGAGCCCCAGGACGGCACGGAGTGCGGAGCGCTGCCGCGACGGCAGGCCCTCCGCTTCACCGAGTACCGGGCGCAGCATCTGATGAAGACCGGCGAATCCAAGGTGCGCCTCGGATTCGCTCCCCACCGCCCGCAGCACTCGGCCACCGGCACCCCGTGCGCGATCGGCCGCGAGGTCGAGCAGCGTGCTCTTTCCGGCACCAGGGTCACCCGTGACGATCAACACGTCGCTGTGGGACCGATCAGCGCCCACACGCCGGATGATTTCTGCGGTCTCGGTTTCTCGGCCCACCACCGCCGGACCGGAATTCCGCGTCGAGCGCTGGTTCCCACGAGCCCTTCCATTGTTTTCCACGGATGCTCCAAGGAATTGAGATACCCCCAGACACTAGCGCGGCGGAACCGCGGCATCGGGATCGTCACGGCGGGACAACCGGCAGGCGGTAGCGCCCGGCCCTTGTACCACCAACGGCACCGATGCAGTCACGTGACGCATACCCCGGCCGTTCGTCCAGCCGCAGAATCGTCAAGCAGGAACGGCCGTGCACCCGGAAAGGGGCTTACGGAGATCACTATGGTGGCAAGGACAACGGAATGGTGGGACCGCTTCGCCGCCTTCGACCCCGGGCTCACACGTCTGAGTTCCGCGATGCGCGCCGTGCTCGGCTCTGCCGCGGCCCTTGCCGTGCTGACAGCGCTGGGAGCGCCCGAAACCGGGCTGGTGGTTGCCGGTTTCACCGCGATGACGACGTCACTGGCGACCAGCGACCTGCATCCGCGCAACCAGCTCATCACCCTCGGACTCGGCGCTCCGATCTTTCTCGCGTCACTGGCCGCGGGGGCTGTGCTGACGCCCTATCCGACGGCGGCCAAGCTGATCTTCTTGATGGTTATCTACGTCGCCGTTCAGGCCCGCCGGCTCGGCACACGAGGGCTGGGCCTGGGGATCTTCGGTTTCATGGCCTTCCTGCTGTCACAGTTCATCCAGGCCCGAGCAGACCAGCTTCCGCAACTCGGGGCATCGGTACTGGTGGCTTTCGGGGCCGTCACGGCCGTGTGGTGCTGCGTCGGCCCGATCACGGCGGCCGGAGCTCTGAGGCGGCTGCGGCACACATTCGACGTGCGTCTGAAGGACGTCCTCCTGGACACGGCCTCGATGGTCGCCGCCGGGCAGGACGACGGCACTCGGAGCCGCTCGTTGCAGAACCGCCTCGACAGACTGCACGCAGCTGTGCTGCTGATCGAGGACCTTCTCGACGAGCGTTCCGTCGACGAGGGCACCGAGGCCCTGCTGCGGCACATTGGTCGTGTGGAGGTGGCCGCGCAGCGCTTGACCGTGCTCACGGTCCGCGCGGTCCGCACACCGGCGGCCTGCGACGGTCTGGCGGAACGGACGGCGCGACAGTGGCTCGCGCGGCGGATCCGGGCTCTCCGGCACCAGCTCACCGCGGGAACGGCCCGCGCGTCCAAACAGTGCGAGGAGAGGTACGAAGGCGGCCCGGCGAACCGGCCGACCGGCTCCGCGCATGTGCAGGACTGCTTCCCCGCGGTCGACGAACTCGCCGCAGCCCTGCGGGTTCTCGGACCACGCGGCCGCCCGGCAGGGTGCGGGACACCACCTCACAAGTCCGCCTCACCAACCTTCGGGACGGTGCCGCACAGGGACACAGACACCGAAAGCCTGAAGCACCAAGCCACCCGTCAGGCGTTCCGGGTGACAACTGCCTCTGCCCTCGCTGTCGCGGGCGGTCATCTCCTGTCTCCGCACCTGTGGTACTGGGCCGTCGTGACTGCATGGGTCGTCTTCATCAAGACCGAAAGCACCGGCGAGGTGCTGTTGCAGAGTGTCCGGCGGCTGGCGGGCACTGTCCTCGGTGTGGTGTTCGGCTACGGCCTTGGCGCCCTGGTCGGCGGAGACGGCCCTGTCCTCCTGACCCTGCTCCTGCTGTGCATGTTCGGGATGTTCTACACCCCGTCACAGGCCTATTGGGCCGTGACGTTCTTCATCACCGGCACACTCAGCATGCTGCTCGCGCTGATGGACACCTTTTCGACGCAAGTGCTGCTCCTGCGTGTCCAGGAGACCGCACTGGGAGTGGCCTGCGGAATCCTTGCCGCCGTCCTCGTACTTCCCACCACGGTCCGCCGGGCCAGTGACGAGGAACTGGTCGGTTTCCTGCGCGTCCTCGACCGCCTCCTCCGGGGCATCGCGTCAGGAAGCACGGACGCGGAAGCCCCGAGGAACTGGGTTCGCGCGGCACACGACCTCGACCAGGCACTGGAGTCCTTCCGCAAGGCCTGTCTGCCTCTCACCCATCCGCTCAACCCGCAGCGCGCCCGACGTCATCACGCCCGCCACCTGCTGGAACTTCTTGAGGCCGGCGCGTATCACGCACGGGGCTTGGCCGCGACGGCCGAGCGTCTCCCGGCGGGCCATGCCCTGGAGTGCGCTCTCCGCCTCACCACCGCAGCGGACCGTGCGCACGAGACCGTGGCCCGCCTGATCCGCGTCACCGGCCATCGTCCGGGAATCTCCTCGCACACGGCACGCCCCAGGGTCGTCAGGGCACTGTCCCTGCTCTCGGAGGAGCGGCGTGTGAGCCGCGTCCGGCGGTCGCCGGAGTATCGCCTGCTGCTGCACATCAATCGCCTCGATGCGATCTTGACCGAACTCGTGCGCCCAAGTCGGCTGACACGCCGACAGAAAAATCACAGGTGACCGTACGCGCTTGCATTTCGCTGATCTGCATTTCGCTGATCGGCGGGCATCAAAGCCGCCGATGTGAAAGGCAAGGGCGGCCACCGCGCACGACACGGTCCGGCAAACGGGCATACGGACCCAGCTGCGTCCCGGGAACGCGGCGAGGTAGTCATGTGCTCGTCGACGAGGTATTTGGGACTGGAAACTCGGAACGTGGAACTGCCTCGCCTTTCTGCGGGCCCACGAGAGGAGACCCTGTTCAGAGCTGTGTGCACAGGTGCAGTCACCTGACGCATACCGCGCCCGCCGGGCCTCTCCTATCGTTTCGGCAACACCTCCGAATCCTCAGGAAGGCCCCATGGAACAGATCACTCTGGGCAACGTCTCCATCACCCGCGTCTGGGAATACTACGGTTCCGTCGATATGGAGCCCCACGCCTTCTTTCCGGAAAGTTCGCAGGAAGTCTGGAAGGACGGTGTTCATTGGCTGGCCCCGCACTTCCTGGATTCCGAGACCAGGTTCGTGAATTCCGCGATCCAGACCTGGCTGCTGCGCAGCGGCGGCCAGACCATTCTCGTCGACACCGGCGTGGGCAACCACAAGGAGCGCCCGTACGCGCCGGTCTGGAGCCACCTCAAGACGAACTTCCTGGACAACCTCGCCAGGGCAGGCGTCCAGCCCGAGGACGTGGACATTGTGATCAACACACATCTCCACATCGACCACGTCGGCTGGAACACGTACCTGGACGGGCGGCAGTGGGTTCCCACCTTCCCCAACGCCACGTACCTGATGCCGAAGGACGACTTCGACTTCTGGAACCCGGAGAACAACCACAAGTCGGTGCTCGGCCGCGGCAATCAGAACGTCTTCGAGGACAGCGTGCTCCCGGTGCACCAGGCCGGACAGACGCTGCTCTGGGAGAACAGCTACCAGATCGACGGTGACCTGCGTCTGGAGCCGGCCCCCGGTCACACCCCCGGCTCCTCGGTGCTGGCCCTCAGTTCCGGGACGGACCGCGCGGTGTTCGTCGGCGACATGCTGCACAACCCGGTGCAGATCGTCGAGCCGGACGCCAACAGCTGCTTCTGCGAGGACCCCGCGGGCGCCCGCGCCACCCGCCGCAAGGTGCTGGGCTGGGCGGCCGACAACAACGCGCTCCTGATCCCCGCACACCTGGGTGGTCACGGTGCCGCCGAAATCGCGCGTAATGGCAACACGTTCGACATCAAGAGCTGGGCGCCCTTCGCCCCGTACTCCGAGCAGGGCTGAGACCCGCGGAAAGGCTCCGCTGTGAGCAACCAACCCGATCCCGTCGTCACCACCGCACAGGGAGCCGTCCGCGGCCTGCGCCAGGACGACGGCACCGCCACCTTCCTGAACATCCCCTACGCCGCTCCTCCGCTGGGCGCAGGCCGGTTCGGCCCGCCGCAGCCTCACGAGCCCTGGGACGGCGTACGGGACGCCACCGCGCCCGGCCCCAACGCCCCGCAGTCCGAGCGCAAGCTCGGCGGCATCGACATGGCCCCCTACTTCGGCGCCGGCTGGAGCCGCGGCGAGGACTACCTCACCGCCAACGTCTTCCAGCCCGCGGTCGGTGACGGTGACCTGCCCGTGATGGTGTTCGTCCATGGCGGCGGGTTCGTCGCCGGGTCGACGCGGTCCGCGCTGTACGACGGTTCCGCCTTCGCCCGCGACGGCGTAGTCCTGGTCACGCTCAACTACCGGCTCGGTATCTCCGGGTTCCTCGACATCCCCGGGGCGCCCGCCAACCGCGGCCTGCTCGATGTCGTCGCCGCATTGCGCTGGGTGCGGGAGAACATCGCCGCCTTCGGCGGTGACCCGGACAACGTCACTCTCTTCGGGCAGTCGGCCGGGGCGACCGTCGTCGGCGGCGTCCTCGCCACTCCCGACGCCGCGGGCCTGTTCCGCCGGGCGATCGTGCAGAGCGGCAGCGGTCTCGGGGCGTTCACCACCGAACAGGCCGCCCGTGTCACCAAAGCCGCGGCCGACGAACTGGGCATCGAGCCGCACGTCGACGCCTTCGCGGACATCTCCGACGAGCGCCTGGTGGAGGCAGCCTCCAGGCTCGCGGGCATCGACCTGCGGACCGCCACCGACCACGACCCGCTGATCGGGCTCAGCCCCTTCAGCCTGGTCCTCGACACGCAGCCCGCCGAATCCGTCGCCGCTGGCCTGAGCGCCGATGTCGACCTGCTCGTCGGCACCAACACCGAGGAGGGAAACCTCTACCTGGTCCCGGTGGACAAGTACGCCGCCTCGACCGCCGGGGACGTCGACGACACCGCGGCGCGCTCGCACCCGAAGCCCGCGCAGCTCGTGGAGACGTACCGCAACACCCGCCCGGAAGCGTCCTTCGGCGAACTGCGGTCGGCCATCATGGGCGACGCGCTTTTCGGCGCGGGCAGCTGGGCCCTGGCCGACGCACATGCCGCCCACCCCCAGTCCGCCACGTACAACTACGAGTTCGCCTGGCGCTCTCAGGCCCTGGGCGGAGACCTCGGGGCCACACACGCGATGGAGCTCCCCTTCGTCTTCGACATCGCGGAGCTCCCGCAGCTGGCGGGTGAGGGCGCTCTGCTCGGCCCCGACAAGCCCCCCGCCGACCTGGCCGGCCGCACGCACGAGGCCTGGATCCGCTTCGCCAGGACCGGCAACCCCGGCTGGGACCAGTACGACACCACACGCCGGGCCACGATGCGCATCGACGCCGAGTGGACCCAGGTCGACGACCCCCGCAGCCAGGAACGACAGGCCTGGGCCTGACCCTCGCGCAGATTCCTCTGTGCGCCCTTCCACCGAGGACACACCATGACAAGAACCGTCATCACCACCGAGGACGCACCCACCCTGCCGGCCCCGCTGTCCCAGGGCATCCGCAAGGGCCCGATCCTGCAGGTCTCCGGGCAGCTCCCGTTCGACCCGGAGACCGGCGAGGTCGTCGGCACCACGGTCGCCGAGCAGACCGCGCAGACCCTGCGCAACGTCACCGCCGTGCTCAAGGCGGCCGGCGCCGGCCTGGAGGACGTCGTGATGCTCCGCGTCTACCTGACCGACCCCGCCCACCTGCCCGAGCTGAACGAGGCGTACGCGGCAGCCGTCGGCGACCCCTTTCCCGCCCGCACCACCGTCTACATGCAACTCCCGCCGGGACTGCTCGTGGAGATCGACGCCCTGGCGGTCCTGGGCGACTGATTCGGCTGCGGAGCAAGGCCGGGTCTGGCACGGTTCCCAGGACCGAGCCAGACCGGCGTCCATCCCTGACAGCGGAAAGGGGGCAGGATGGACGATCGCCTGTCGAGGGCATGCGCCAACCTGAGGGTTGTGCCGGAGCACCTGCTGGACGCCTTGTGCTCCTTGTCGGGCCGCCCTTCACCGCTCTCCGGTCCTCATCCGGTACGGCGCGTCTACGAGCACGTGCTCCACGCAGCGGCCTTGCTGCCGCTGGGCGCGCTGCAACCGGGCGACGTGAGCGCGGCCACCGAGGTGCGCGCCGGCCTTTTGAACGCCGACATCCCGCCCCCGTCGGACGCGGCCGCCCGCTGCATCCAGCACACGGTCGACGACCTGGGGCCAGCCGACCTGGGGACGCTGGCCCGCGGCACTGCCATGACCCGCGACGACCTCGCGTGGGGCGCCGCCGCAACTCTGGCGCGGGAACGCCTCGAACGGCCGGACTCTCTGGACGAAATCGCCGCGCAGGCCATCGTGGACGAAATTGCCGAACGGACCCCATGCCGGTGGGGCCGTCACCACAGCGACGCGGTTCGTGCCGCGCTGTACCGGACTCTGGCCGACCTCGCCGATGTCCTTCTGGAAGTGTCGGAGTCCTCCCCGACACCCCTGACCTGGAGCACCGACGACGACGACGTGAGGCGCGCCTCAGCCGTGATCGGCGGAGTGGTCCACGACGTGCTGGTCCACAATGCGGAGAACCCGCCCTCCTCCGCACAGCCCGTCTGGCACCACCCCTCGCCTCCTGCCGCACACACCGCCTGGCGGTGGCGTATCACGAACGGACCGACCGGCCGCGCCTCCCACGGTTGCGGGTTCTTCCCTTCCGCGCTCGCGGCACGGCACGCCGCCGAGTGCGCGATCACGGCACTCGCCGCTGGGAGATGCAGCCTGTGAGGGGCGTCGGCATGTGAAGCCGTGCCACGGAGCACCAGGATCACCGTCGACCCGAGCACCAGTACGCCGGTCCTCTGTCCCCGCCACTCAAGTTCATTACACCGAATTCAGGCCCAGGCCGCCGCCGGGAGTCCGGGTGCGGGCGGCGTCTGCCTTGTAGAAGCGGTCGAACACGTGCGGCAGCACCTTTTCGGGCAGTTCAGGACCGCTGTCCGTCACCTCGATCCGCACGTGCTCGGAGGTCGCCGACACCCGCACGCGGACCGGCGCGGACCCGGCGGATGGAACGATCATGAACGCAACGGTGGACAGCGCCCTGTGAACACCCTGTAGGGCACATACCTGACTGGCGCTGACCTGGAGTTTTGTCAGACGAAGTACAAGGCCCCCTCGCTGATGTTAGCGAGGGGGCCAGTGCTGAGCTGCGAAAATTCTTGATCCTTTGGTGCCCCCGGCAGGATTCGAACCTGCGCACCCGCCTCCGGAGGGCGGTGCTCTATCCCCTGAGCTACGGGGGCCGTAGCTACGTGAAAGATCCTAGCGCACGGCGAGCCCTGCTTTCGACCGGCCCCCTTGCTCGGCGAGCGGGAGGCGAGATGCCGTCTCACTTGGCCGTTTCCTTGCGCCGTGCCGGGTGTCGGGAGAAAGGTTGAAAGTGAAAACACTCCGTGACAACTGCGGCCCGTGGTGGTTCGAGCCTGGCTGCGCCGGTGCAAAGGAGATCAGGTTGCTGTCGAAGTCCCCTGCCGCTTCGAAGAGACGGGTCATCAGGACGTCGCTCGCCGCGGCCGCCGCCGCGGTGATGACGGTGAGCCTCGGAACGGTGGCCCAGGCCGTGGAGGGCCAGGTCCTGTCCGCCGGATCGGCCGGCGCCGTCGCGGACAGCTACATCGTCGTGTTCAAGGACGCGGCGCTGTCCGCGCAGAGCGTCACCGACCAGGTTGCGCGCCTGGCCGCCAAGTACGACAGCAAGGTCGACCACACGTACACCGCGGCGTTGCGCGGCTTCGCCGGGACGATGAGCAAGCGGGTCGCCGCGCGACTGGCCGCCGAGCCCACCGTCGACCACGTGGTGCAGAACCGGACGGTCCGGCTGGCCGCGGACCAGGCCGATCCGCCGTCCTGGGGGCTGGATCGGATCGACCAGCGCGCCCTGCCTTTGAACAGGAACTACTCGTACACGACCGATGCGAGCACGGTCACCGCGTACGTGATCGATACCGGTATCCGCACCTCGCACAGCGACTTCGGCGGCCGTGCCACCTGGGGGGTCAACACCACCGGCGACGGCGTCGACACCGATTGCAGCGGGCACGGCACGCACGTCGCCGGGACGCTCGGCGGTGCGGCCCACGGTGTGGCCAAGAACGTCAACCTCGTCGCGGTCAAGGTGCTCGACTGCGCTGGTTCCGGCACCTTCGCCGGTGTCGCGGCCGGCATCGACTGGGTGACCCGGCACCACACCTCGGGTCCGGCCGTGGCCAACATGAGCCTCGGCACCTCGGGTTCGGACGTGGTCTCGGAGACGGCCATCCGCAACTCGATCGCCGACGGCGTCGTCTACGCCATCGCGTCGGGCAACTCCGGCAGCGACGCCTGCTACGTCACCCCGGCCAGGGTCACCGAGGCGATCACCGTCAACGCCGCGACCGACGCCGACGCGCGTGCGGGGTTCTCGAACACAGGGCCCTGCACCGACATCTTCGCCCCTGGTCAGGCCATCACCTCCGCCTGGCACACCGGCGACACGGCGACCAACACGATCAACGGCACGTCGATGGCCACACCGCACGTGGCCGGTGCGGCAGCGCTGCACCTGGCCGCGAACCCGGACGCGACGCCGCAGGTCGTCCAGGAGCGGCTCAAGGCGGAGGCCACCGCGAACAAGATCACCGGTGTCGATGCCACCACGCCGAACCTGCTGCTCCACACGGGCTCCGAGACCAACCCGCTGCAGAACCCCTGCCCCGCGGCGACCAACCAGACCGATTACCAGATCAGGGACAACACGACCGTCTCCAGCCCGCTGCCGATCTCGGGCTGCACCGGCTCCGGCGGCGGCGCGGCGACCGTCGAGGTGCACATCGTGCACGGCTTCACGGCCGATCTGGTCGTCGACCTCGTCAGCCCCGCCGGCACCGTCTACAACCTGCACAACCGCACGGGCATCGTCTCCGACATCCACACCACGTACACGCTCAACCTCTCCGCCGAGCCGGTCGCGGGTACCTGGAACCTCCGCGTCCGGGACTGGATCCTCGGCACCGCCGGCCGCATCGACAGCTGGACGCTGGACGTCTGACCTGGCGCCGGTGTCCCCCGTGAGAGCTACGGACAAGTGTCCACTGCGTGGTGACGATCCCGGCTCACGAAATCCATAGCGTTTGCGGTGTCAGGAACGACGACACCGCAAACGCTGGGAGAAGCGATGTTCCGCCACTTCAAGGCCTCCGCCGTGCTCGCTCTGGTCGCCGCCGCCACCTCCACCGGGGTCGCGTTCGCCGGTCAGGCCACACCCGACGCGAGGTCGATCGACGTCGGCGGCAAGTCGGTCCACGTGTCCTGCTCGGGTGTGCAGCAGAAGCACAGGCCGGTCGTCGTCCTGATGGCGGGTCTCGGTGACGGGACGGACCGGATCGCGGGCTTGCAGCAGGCGTTGAGCGGGTCGAACCGGGTGTGCTCCTACGACCGGCTCGGTGAGGGGCGCAGCGATCAGCCCGACGGGCCCCAGACCATGAAGAGCACCGGTGCGGTGCTGACCAAGGTCATCCGGAAGGTGTCCGGTGGCAGGCCGGTCGTGCTGGCCGGGCACTCGCTGGGCGGGCTGATCGCCGCGCGGTACGCGCCGGACCACAGGCGCGAGGTTGCCGGGGTCGTGCTGATGGACGCCACCTCGCCGAAGATGATGGCCGACGTCGAGCGGGCGATTCCCGGTTCGGCCACCGGCTTCGGGGCCGAGTTGCGGGCGCAGACGCTGGCCGTGTTCCGCGGGGAGAACCCGGAGCGGCTCGTGATCGGGGACGGACCGGTGCGGTCCGCGGGGGACATCCCCGTCGAGGTCGTCCAGCACGGCAAGCCCTACCTCGCGGAGGTGCCGGAGTACGGGGCCGCCCTGGAGGAGGCGTGGGGGCAGGGGCAGCGCGCGTGGCTCGGGCTGTCGTGCCGCGCCGAGCTCCGCACCGCCGCCGGTAGTGGCCACTACGTCTACCTCGACGAGCCCGAGGTCGCCGTGCAGGCGGTGCAGCGCGTGGTGGCGAAGGCCTCGCGCAGGTAGCTGACCGGGTGGTCCTCATCACGGGACCACCTGGTCGGGAATAGCCCGGATTGCACTCATGCGCATGTCGCTATATGTTCCGGAGCATGGGTCACGGCCATGGACACGGATCGGCGTCGGCGAGCGGGAGGCACGCCGGCAAGTTGTGGATCGCGTTCGGCATCGGCGCTGTCTTCATGGTGGTGGAGTTCGTGGTCGGGTTCGCCACGTCCTCGCTCGCGCTGATCTCGGACGCCGCGCACATGCTCACCGACGTGCTCGGGGTCGGCATGGCGCTGGCGGCGATCATGGTGGCTCGCAGGGCCAGGGCCGGTGAGAACCGCACGTTCGGCTTCTACCGGGCCGAGGTGCTCGCGGCGCTGGCCAACGCCGTCCTGCTGTTCGGGGTCGCCGGGTACGTCATCTACGAGGCCGCGGGCCGGTTCCAGGACCCGCCCAGCGTTCCGGGGTGGCCGGTGCTCATCGCGGCGGTGCTCGGGCTCGCGGCCAACCTCGCCAGCTTCGGCGTGCTGAAGGAAGGCGCCAAGGACAGCATCAACGTCAGGGGCGCCTACCTGGAGGTGCTGGCCGACCTCATCGGGTCGGTGGGCGTGCTGGCGTCTGCAGTCGTCACCATCACCACCGGCTGGAAGTACGCGGACCCGATCATGGGTGTGCTGATCGGCGTCTGGGTGTTGCCGCGGACGTACAGCCTCGCGAAGAACGCCCTGCACATCCTGTTCCAGCACGCGCCGGAGCGGCTGGACGTCACGGAGATGCAGGCCGCCCTCGCGCGGATCGAGGGTGTCACCGAAGCGCACGACCTGCACGTGTGGACGCTCACCAGCGGTATGGAGGTGGCTTCCGCCCACCTCACGACCACCGGCGACGCCGATCACGAGGGCGTGCTCGCGGCGGCTCAGGCGCTGCTGGCGACCAAGTACCACATCGAGCACGCCACGCTGCAGGTCGAGGGCGGCTCGTCAGCGCAGAGGTGCCGGCAGCTTTCGTGGTGAGGCGGGCAGGTCGCGGAGGCCGTCCTTCGTGGACGGGGCTCCCGTTCGTGACGTAACGGTCTCGGTGCGAGGGTGTGGAACCGCTACCCAGACACGGCCTCGTTCGAACGGCACCACAAGAGCCTCCCCGTCACCGCAGCATGAACCGCCAAGATCTCATCGAAGTATGTCCGAAGCTGATAGATCCTTACGGGTGAATGAAGAAAGCCGCGTTCCGTGACGGAACGCGGCTTTCCCCGTTCAAGCGGGACTCAACTGGGCGTTACAGACCAGCGCACTGTCCTGCCTTCGGACCCTTCACGTCGTTGGAGAACCCGTTGCTGACCGGCTCCGGGTTGTTGCCGGTGCAGGACAACGGGCCGCCGACCGTGGAGAACGCCACGACCGACCTGGTCTTGTTCGAGGTGAGGGTCACCGGGCCGCTGACGGAGGTGTTCTCCACCGCGACCTCGGTGGCGGAACCGTTGACCGACACCGGGCCGGACACGCGGGTGCCCACGAGCACCACCGAGGCCGCGTCCGACGCCGACAGCGGGCCCTTGATCTCGCCGCCGAAGACGTAGAGCGTGGCGCCCTTCTGCACGGTCACCGGACCGCTGATCGTGGCGCCGTCCACGTAGGTGACGCCCTTGACCTGCAACGG
>JASLAV010000220.1 GCA_030146905.1 Lentzea sp.
CGCAGGGCGATGTGCGCGACCCCCTCGGAGCAGGAGAGTTGTCCTCACCACCGAGAGGGGAAAGCTCATGATCGAGGCAGTCGGCCTCACCAAGAGATACGGCAGGACGGTCGCGGTCGACGACCTGTCGTTCACCGTCCACCCTGGACGGGTGACCGGATTCCTCGGTCCGAACGGCGCCGGCAAGTCGACCACCATGCGGATGATCCTGGGGCTCGACCGTCCGACGGCAGGCCGCGTGCTGATCGACGGCAAGCCCTACGCGGAGCTCAACCGTCCACTGCGGACGGTCGGCGCGCTCCTCGACGCCAAGTGGGTGCACCCCAACCGGTCGGCCCGCGCCCACCTGCGCTGGCTCGCCAAGTCCAACGGCCTGCCCAAGGAGCGCGTGGACGCGGTGCTCGACGCCGTCGGCCTCTCGCAGGTGGCCGGCAAGAACGCCGGCGGGTTCTCGCTCGGCATGTCGCAGCGGCTGGGGATCGCCGCGGCACTGCTCGGCGACCCGAAGGTGCTGCTCTTCGACGAGCCGGTCAACGGCCTGGACCCCGAGGGCATCCTCTGGATCCGCACGTTCATGCAGAACCTCGCAGCCGAGGGCCGCACGGTCCTGGTGTCGAGCCACCTGCTGTCGGAGATGGCGCTGACGGCGAGCGAGCTCGTGGTGATCGGCAGGGGGAAGCTGATCACCCAGAGCAGCACGCAGGAGTTCATCGACAGCGCGGCGGGCAACGCCGTCCTCGTGCGCAGCCCTCAGTCGTCCAAGCTCGGTGCGCTCCTCGTGGACAAGGGCTTCACGGTTCGTGACAGTGCGGACGGCGCGTTGTCCGTATCGGGTGCCACCAGCGACCAGGTCGGCGACATCGCCGCCGCCAACGGTGTCGTCCTGCACGAGCTCAGCCCTCAGCGCGGCTCGCTCGAAGAGGCGTTCATGCAGCTGACCGGCGATGCTGTCGAGTACCACGCAGAGATCGGGAAGTGAGTCTGATGACCCTGTTGGCAGTCGAGAGAATCAAGCTCTTCTCCACCCGTTCGCCCTACTGGTGCAGCGCGCTCGCCCTGATCCTCGGCGTCGGCCTGACCGCGATCATCGCGGCCTCGACCGACGACGGCCAGCTCTCCATCGGTGTCACCCAGTTCGGCAGCAGCCAGCTCGCGCTGTCCGTCGTGCTGGTGATGGCGGCCCTCGCCGTCACCACCGAGTACCGCTTCAGCACGATGCGCGCCACGTTCCTCGCGGTGCCGAACCGGACGTCCGCGCTCGTCGCCAAGACGGTCGTGGTGGCGTTCATCGCCGGTGTGCTGGGCGAGATCATCGCGTTCGGCTCGTGGGGCATCGCCAAGGTGCTGTCGCCCGCTTCCGACCTCGCGATCAACACGAGCGGCGAGTGGCGGCACGTGGCGGGCGTCGGCCTGCTCTACGGGATCGGCGCCGTCCTCGCCATCGCGGTGGGCATCCTGATCCGCCAGACCGCGGGCGCCGTCGCCATCCTGCTCGTCTGGAACATGCTGCTCGAAGGCCTCATCGGGATCATCCCGAAGGTCGGCGTGAAGATCCAGGCGTGGCTGCCCTTCCAGAACGCCAACAACTTCCTCGCCCTGCCGTCGGGTACCGACCCCGGCGAGATGGCGTCGGCGGGGATCGACT
Organism: Lentzea sp.; assembly: GCA_030146905.1. Next base: position 1,646 of record JASLAV010000220.1, read on the forward strand.
TCAAGCTGAGCCAGTGGGGATCGCTCGGCTACTTCGCCGGCATCGCGGTCGCGCTGCTGGTGGTCGCACTGATCGTCGCGAAGCGGCGGGACGCGTGACCAGTTCCAGGTAAGGGGGAGAGGGACCTGGGCCATCCGTCGGGGGATGACCCAGGTCCCTGTCAGTTCTTTCGAGCGAACCGGGAGAGGTCATGATCGAAGCAGTGCGGTTGCGCAAGCACTACGGCAGGACGAAGGCCGTGGACGACCTGTCGTTCACCGTCCGTCCGGGACGGGTGACCGGGTTCCTCGGTCCGAACGGCGCCGGCAAGTCCACGACCATGCGGATGATCCTCGGCCTCGACACCCCCACCGGCGGCGACGTCAGGATCGACGGGAAGCACTACGCCCAGCTCAAGCAGCCGTTGCGCAAGGTCGGCGCGCTGCTCGACGCGAAGTGGGTGCACCCCAACCGGTCCGCTCGCGCGCACCTCAAGTGGCTCGCGGTCTCCAACAAGATCCCGGTCAGCCGCGTCGAGGAGGTGCTGGAGATCGTCGGCCTCTCCGAGGTCGCGAACAAGAACGCCGGCGGGTTCTCCCTCGGCATGTCGCAGCGGCTCGGCATCGCGGGCGCGTTGCTCGGCGACCCCGAGGTGCTGCTGTTCGACGAGCCGGTCAACGGCCTCGACCCCGAGGGCATCCTCTGGATCCGGCAGTTCCTGCACCGCCTCGCGAACGAGGGCCGCACGGTGTTCGTGTCGAGCCACCTGCTCTCGGAGATGGCGCAGACCGCGCAGGACCTCGTCGTGATCGGCAAGGGGCAGCTGATCGCGCAGACCTCCACCGAGCAGTTCATCGCGGACGCCACCCAGGACCACGTCCGGGTGCGGTCACCGCAGGCCGTGAAGCTGCGCGAGATCCTCGCCGCCTCCGCGACGGTCACCGAGGACTCGGTGAGCAACGCCCTGGTGGTGCACGGCATCCCTGCGGAGCAGATCGGTGAGATCGCGGCGGAGAACCGGATCGTGCTGCACGAGCTCAGCCCTCAGCGCGGGTCGCTGGAGGAGGCCTTCATGCAGCTCACCAAGGAGTCGGTGGAGTACCACGCTCGATGACGGCGGGGTCGCGCCGCCGTGACCTGATGGCGGGCAACGCGATCAGCAGTGCCGTCATCACGGCGGTGCCCCCGGCGACGGCGGCGACGAACGGCAGCCGGTCCGCGATCTCGACGGCCGGCTGCGCGGAACGCTGGGAGGCGCGCG